>JACZXR010000616.1 GCA_022571535.1 Deltaproteobacteria bacterium
TGTCCCGTGTGATGACATCCTGCGGAGGGACGTCCATGGTGACCGTACGCAGGTCCACACGGAGCATACGCTCGATGAGCGGGATCACGTAGATGATCCCGGGGCCTCGCGGATCCACCATCCGCCCGAGCCTAAAGATGACTGCCCGTTCGTATTCCTTTAAAATCTTGACCCCGCTGACCAGCAGGATACCGCCGATGACCAGGACCGTAATAAATATATTCACACCAAACAAACCGGGCATATCTTCCTCCTGTCTCAGCTCCCTTGCTGACCTTCGAATAGCCTCTTTACTTTAAGACTCATCCCTTCAAAACCGACCACCCGAACTTTTTCTCCGACATCGATCTCTCCGTCTCCCTCCGTGTTCCAATACTCCCCGCGAATAAAAATCTTTCCGCTAGGATTCAGCTTCACCCTGACCTCCCCAACTTCCCCCATCAACCCCTCCATACCTAAGGTCGGTTTTCTCCTATGGGCCTTCACGACGAGATAGCCTATTACCAGCATAAAGGCGCTGAGGGTACCAACGGCAGTAAATACAATTGTCCGATCCAAAACCATATCCGAGCCTTCCTCCTGTCCCCCTCCCGCCCTCGGCATGGGCTCGATGGATGTTTTCCCGAATAAAATCGACCACTGCAGGGTTGATACCTCCGTCAATCACAATGAGGTTCACATGGGGCGAAGTCAGACTGTCCGGCTGCGCGGTGACCGAGACCCCAAAGAGAATAAGGGCGGAGAGAAGCGTCCCTCCCTTAATCAGAAGGGGAGCGAAGCTCTTGAAGTACCTTTTTGATGTCTTCCCAAACAAGTTTTTTATCTCCTGGATTGCGTAGCAGGTATGCCGGGTGAAGCGTGGGCATCAACTTGGTCCCTCGGTATACATGCCAACTACCCCGCAGACGCAT
This sequence comes from Deltaproteobacteria bacterium, assembly GCA_022571535.1. GTDB lineage: Bacteria > Desulfobacterota > Binatia > UBA9968 > CAXXLF01 > JACZXR01. The sequence continues at coordinate 912 of JACZXR010000616.1, forward strand.
GATAGGAACTTTGCTTTTTAACAGAGTCTGGACTGCAAACTTACCCAGGGCAACAATCACCCGCGGCCTGATCAACTCGATTTGCTTGACAAGAAAAGGCTCACAGGATTCAATTTCATCGGACTCTGGATTCCGGTTGTCGGGGGGACGACACTTGATGACATTGGCTATATAGACGTCCTCCCTCCTGAGCCCCATGCCCTTAGTGATGATATCCGTCAGGAGGCGTCCCGCGCGCCCCACAAAGGGTTCTCCCTGAATATCCTCATCCCTGCCAGGGCCTTCTCCCACGAACATGACCTTTGCCTTAGGATTTCCAACCCCGAAGACCAAGTGGGTTCGGCCAGACCAGAGCTTGCAGCGGTGACAATCACCGATGGCCGCTCGCAACTCTTCTAGCGTCTTGGATCTATAGGCCGATGCGTAGTCTGAGAAGAGATTGCCCTCGATCCCTTCCCCCGGAGCCAATTCTGCCACGTCCTCTAGCTTATCTCCCCCGGATTCGGCACGAGATAAAAACCGGATGCCGGCCTTCTCTCCACGCTGGACATGTTGCCGCAGTGATGCCGCGATAATCCCCATCTCCTCTCTGTTGCTGCCCATAGACATCTATTGCCAATCCTTGGCGCTGAATCTTAGCACCATTCGTGAGTCCCCTTCAATAACTGTTTTATCCGATCTGCTTCAACTGCCTTAGGGTGAGCGACATCTCACACCTTGCTATTTACCCCGTACCACAGAACGCCCTGTACGTAAGTGCAGGGATGAATGTTCTGAAGTTCCCGAAGGGCAAGCCCTAAAGCCACAGACGTAAGTCCGTGGTACGGGGTTTACCTTTCGCTTTTAAGCGCGACGAAATAATCATAGATCCGATCTGCCAGCTCTTCCTTGCTCATGAGGGGAAGAGGATGGACAGCACCTCTTCGGTCCAGAATAGTAGCCAAGTTGGTGTCCACATCAAACCCGCTGCCTTCCTCGGCCACGTTGTTGGCCACAATCAAATCCAAGTTTTTCTCCCGGAGCTTTTTCCCCGCATTGACAATCAGGTCCTCCGTCTCAGCAGCAAAGCCAATAAGGATCTGTCCATTTTTTTTCATCCCGAGTTCTCTCAGGATATCAGGGTTAGGTTTCAGACGGATCTGAATGGGAGTGTCTCCCCGCTTGATCTTTTTGGCTACTAGTTTAT
>JACZXR010000617.1 GCA_022571535.1 Deltaproteobacteria bacterium
ATGGCTAGGATTGTTCTGACGTGCATGGATGCACTAATGCCGCGGGCGCAGGGATGCGCAGAAGCGGCCTACAATCCTTTGCATTTCCTCCATCCCTGGAGGTCAGATTCTCACGCTCTCATCCCGCCCAACTGCGGAATTAAAAAGGCCGACTTAAAGTCGACCTGTTTTATTCCTGGCGGAGAGAGAGGGATTCGAACCCTCGATGGAGCTATCAACCCCATACTCCCTTAGCAGGGGAGCGCCTTCAGCCAGCTCGGCCATCTCTCCTTGATCGAAGTATAGATACGAGCATACCTACTGGCCGAAGCACCGTAAAGCTTGGCTATTAGCTGATGTTCTCCTGTCGTAGCATCGGGCCTTCGTCGTCCGAACCCGCGCCAGCTTCCTTCTCTCTCTTAATGCGTTCGTAGATTTCTTCCCGGTGCACGGGGATATGTTTGGGCGCATTAATCCCAATGCGAACCTGATTGCCCTTAATACCAAGCACCGTCACTTGAACATCGTCACCGATGTTCAGCGTCTCACCTATACGTCGTGTCAATATCAGCATCTTGCTGTACCCCTGTTACCTTCAATAGCGATCCGTTACCCACATCCAAATGGTACACTGGTGCGACCAGTAGTCCTGATCTTACCGTCCCCTTTTTTCTCTATCCCTCACATCAGCACCTGACACAAACCGGCACCTGTTGCCCTACCGTGGGAAACCTGTGAGTGGGGTGAGCAGACATCTGCTGTTTTAACAGACTGACTGCCGGTTGTTAAGCCGATTTTCGGCCTGGGTTACCGCCCCTTATCCTAGAACTGCCTGTATGCAGGTTCCATGCCAGCCGGGGTTAAGTGCTGGATTCGGGCGATTTCTCCAGACCAAAAGCAGTATGGAGGGCGCGAACGCCCAGTTCTAGGTACTTTTCGTCCACAACCACCGAAATCTTGATTTCTGATGTTGAAATCATCTGGATATTGATGCTCTCCTGCGCCAACGCCTGGAACATTGTGCTGGCAATGCCGGCATGCGAGCGCATACCGACCCCAACCACGGAGATCTTCACGATCTTGTCATCGCCTTCAACCTCTTGGGCCGACAACTCCGTGCGGTAACCCGGAATCTGAGCAAGGCAGTCAATTCCCCCTGCCGGCCTACCCGGGACTCCCAGTTTCGGCACTACAGCACCGCCAGCGCGCAGAAATAATGGGGAGAGCAATGTACTCAGAGAAGAGGGCCCGCCCGTTGAGGCTACATCGGCGACGAGGTCTGCGCATAACTCTTGATTGCGGAGATCGCCCGTAATAATCTCGATGTCGAGTCCGTCAAGCTTAGAGCGTTTCGGATCGTCGGGCATCGCGAGGGCTTTAATCGCGTAGCCTCGATCGAGTAGCTGCCGTGTGAGGTTCGCCCCCAGCCGGCCCGTTACACCTGTGATGAGAATTTTGTTCAATGTTCTGTCCTTTTTAATCAGCAAATTCAGGATTCAAGATTCATTGCATCCCGCCTCTTGCATCATCGTATCTCTGTCTTCAGCCGTCATCTGCTCATTCACCTTTAAGATTGATGAAGATTAACGCGAATATTGTCGCGACGACCCCAACCATAGACTTTCGATTCAGGCGCTCACCGAGCACCAAAATCCCAATCAGCACGGTAAACAATACGCCGCCGGAGCCAGATACAGGAAAGGCAATCAAGGCATCAACCCGGTCGAGCGCATTTAAAAACGCCCAACTGCCACCGACGTTGCAAATACCGATGAGAACGCCATAGAAAACCTCCCAATACGTCGGCACGGTTTTTTGATAGATGCAGACTCCCGTATAAACAACTGTCGTTATTCCAAAAAGAAAGAGCAGATACATCGACTTCTGCTCAATTGGACACATTTCGTTGAACGCTTTCATGGCGAGCCGAGAAATCCCAGAGTTGAGAAAGAGAAGCGCAACAATGAAGAGACCTAACCCCTTTCCTACCTCGCCCCGAAACGGAGAAGAGGGAAAGAGCGAAGGGGAAGATGAATTCAGCGCGAATCCCTGCTTCATCTCGCTTCTCTCTCCTTTTTGGGAGCGGGGTGAGGTATGGCTGTCGGATGGAGTTC
>JACZXR010000618.1 GCA_022571535.1 Deltaproteobacteria bacterium
AGGGGTCACCCATTAGAAGGCTCTGGTCAAGAGGCAGTACCTATCCCTTAGAAATAAATTTCCTTTATTTCTTATTCTTTTGACCCCATCGATCCGTGATTGTTAGTCACGCTCCCCGGTATTAGGGGACGTTGCGACTTTTATGGCTTTTCATTTCGATTCCAGGAGCCTCCGCCAGCGCTCGCCGTCATGATTACCTCGTCGCGCAGCCCGGTACACTGACTCCGGCCTCACACCCAATGGCACTGCCAGCTGCCTCCCGCTCCGCCCTAACCACTCCACCCACAGATACGCTATCCCCTCTCGTACCCGACACAACTCTGCTCTACGCCCTCCCCCTTCCACGCTCTCCACACGAACCCCCTCTGCTTGAGACACTCGTTCTATGAGCAGCCTCACAGACACTGCCCGCCTGCTAACTTCCCCCGGCCCATGCTCCTTCTCCTCAATCTCCCGGCGCAACTGCTCGACAAACTCCGGGGCACCCAAGATCCGTTCATCAGTCGCATAGCCTTCTCTCCCCCGCTGTAGCCCACGGACCGCTGTCCACCCTCCTACACTGCGAATCAGCCCTCCTCCTTGGAACTCCGGCCGTCTCCCTCGATCAACCCCGTCTGCGACAAAGCTGTGGTACTGCGCTCGGGCTCGTCGCGGTTCCTTGCCAAATCGCTCCAAGACCATCTGGGTGTCTTGCCAGGCATGCTCATATCTCCCCAGCAACGTTGCATGGCCACTATATCGATATCTGCCCAATGCTTTCAGAAAAAGGGGTCAAATCCGCTTCTAGCTTTTTATAACGTGTCTGCGAATCCTTCTTGCTCGTCGAGCGAGTGTTCTTTCCTCCTCCACCCGCCTCTTCATTTTCAAATATGCCGTGCCCACGGATGACGCATTCTCCAAACCCATCGTTCAAGTCATTGATGCCTTCCTCAGAGGAGAGAAGGGTGAAATCAAGTAAAAAGAGGGATACCTGAGTATAGGTCAGGTCCTGATCGTGCGTTGAAACGAAAATATAGAAGCCGTTTTCAGAGCGAGAGCCGCAGAAAACAAGAATCCATAGACCTGGCCCCCATAACGCCGATGTCAAGTGGAGGCCAGGGCTGTAAAGGCGTGGGGCTCCACATTAACTGGCTGTAGGAAGGGTCAAAACCTAAAATAGCAACAAGGCAAGCCTGACCCCGTAATCACGCCTGTCGGTTTTAGCTCAGAATTATTGGTCGGGTGCCATTTTTCCGCCACATCAGGACGGACGGAAGCTAGAGAATTCGTAACAGAAAGCCGACGGTTCGCACAGAAAGGTCAGCCATCCCCCCTGATGGCGCGATCTTTCACGTGAGCTGTCCACTCATGATCTGGCCCTTTGGGACAAATCCACCAGACATGTCGCTCTGAACCGGCAGTGACATCCGCAGGCGTGATGTTACCGTTTTTATGAGGATGCCATTGGGCGGCGGCTTCCGGAAACCTTACCGCTAGTGATGTTTCAACAGATACAAGATTGCCAAAACAGTACGGACATCCAGCTCTATTCGGTGACGTGCGATTATTCGGTTTGGCAAGCCATTGGTGGTTAGGATCCTCTTTACATAGCCACCAGACAGGTTCGTGCGAACCGGGCAGTACTTTATCCGGTGTAAGACCTCCGTTCTTAGTGGGATGCCATTCAGCAGCGATGTCGGGAAACCTGGTCGCCAAACAATTCGTGATTGAAACCTTTTTCCCTGCACAGAACGGACATCAGCGTCCACCTTCGAACCATCGTTTGACAATACGCTGTCTCCACTCGTGATCTGGACCTTGGTCGCATTTCCACCACACAATTTTGTTTGACCCGGCTACGACTTTGTCGGGAGTCAGTGGGCTATTGTTCACGGGATGCCACTGGGAGGCGATAGCCGGCTGTAGGGTAGCGAGACTATTCGTTATCGAGACTCGCTTCCCAGAGCAGAATGGGCATTTATCGCCGCGACTGCGATCCTTGATTGCGGCTTGCCATTCATGGTCGGGAACCGCCTGGCATTTCCACCAAACGCGCTTATCAGATCCTGCCGTCACATCACCAGGACAGAGGTCCTATTTCTTAGT
>JACZXR010000619.1 GCA_022571535.1 Deltaproteobacteria bacterium
GATGTCTCTCGCAAAGGCGCAAAGGCGCAAAGGGCGCCAAGAACAAACAAAAGTAGAAACCCGAAATCCGAAATTCGAAACAAATCCAAATGATAAAAATACAAATGTCATAAACAGCTTGGCCTTTACAATCGTTGTTTGAGAACTTAGGACTTCGATTTTGTTTCGGGTTTCGATATTCGAAATTGGGATTTCATTCTTTGCGGTCTTGGCGTCCCTTCGGCTTTGCTCAGGACAGGCTTGGCGCGAAAAACTTTATTGAAGTCGTTCAGTTGAACATTTTATAGGTAAAAATCTAACACCTCCTAGCTGGTATATGTCACGTGAAGCTACAGCCCGGCGATTAACTGTACCCTTAGAAGGCGAGGATTTGAAGACCGCCAGCCTTGGTGGCGGTCCTCCGCCTCCTACAAATGCGGGGCCAGCGATCAGCAATGCCCGTCTTGGGGTGTTTGTGTTTCTGGGTGCCGAGGTGATGTTTTTTGCGGGTCTGATCGGTGCCTTTATGGTTTATCGCTTGGGGAGCGAGGTCTGGCCACCCCTGTCTCAGCCGCGCCTGCCGGTGGCGATAACCGGCGTTAACACGGTCGTTCTTCTGTTCAGCGGGATAACCGTTTATCTGGCCTTGAGGGCGATCCGCCTTGGGAAATCAACGTCTCTTTTTCGGTGGCTGTTAACCACGGTGTTTCTCGGGGCTGTCTTTCTAGTTGTCCAGGGATATGAATGGTTACGTTTAATCCACTTTGGCCTCAAGATGTCGAGCGGGATTTACGGTGCTACCTTTTATACGTTGATTGGCTTCCACGGGTTCCATGTGGTTGGTGCCATGCTCTGGTTGATAGCAGTCCTGGCACAGGGTTGGCGAGGTCGCTTCACGTCGAATAGCCATACGGGTGTTGAGGTGTGCGCGATATACTGGGTGTTTGTCGTAGTCCTTTGGCCGATCCTCTATGGGCTGGTTTATCTATATTGACAGGATACGCGCGTTGCGCTAATTTTCGAGTTCATTGTAAGAGCGGAGTTCCTGTTCTGCCTGTTGGTTGTGCCATTGCAGCCTGGATTGTTCATCCTCACACGCGCTCGGTGATGGAACTGGGCGGCACTTGCAGAGGAGGAGCCTTTTTGCACTTGGTCGAGGTATCAATGGAGGAGGGAAGATGAGTGAGGCTGTCGTGATGGATGCTGCCGTCGAGCCGGCGGAATCGCCCCTGACACCCGAGAGCTGGGGTAAACTCGGCATGTGGGTTTTCCTGGCTGGAGATGCGATGAGCTTTGGGGCGCTCATTGTGGGCTATGGTCTCTTTCGCGTTGGTAGTTCTAACTGGCCCAGGCCTTCGGATGTCCTCGGGATCAACCTCACGGCCCTCATGACCTTCCTGCTCATCTGCAGCAGCGTGACTATGGTGCTCTCCCTCTCGGCGATCAAGAATGGAGATCAGTCGGGATTTAAAAAGTTCCTGTCTCTGACCGTCCTGGCCGGGATAGCCTTTTTAGGATTGCAGGCCTACGAGTGGACCCACCTGATCCACGAGGGGCTCACGCTGACGGGTAATCCCTTTGGGGCTGCCTTGTTCGGTGCGACCTTTTTTGTGCTGACAGGCTTTCACGGCTGTCATGTGTTTGGGGGAGTCGTCTATCTCTCCACAGTCCTGGTTCAGGGGGTTCGCGGCCGTTACGGGGAGCATCGGCACAACGAAGTGGAAATTGCCGGTCTGTACTGGCATTTCGTCGATCTGGTTTGGATCCTGATTTTCACATTTGTCTATCTCGTGTGAAAGGCGGATTGGGGGATTAGCGATGACAACAGCTCACACAGAAACTAACTACATCGGTGTCTTCTGGTGGCTTTCGGGGCTGACCATTCTCGAGATAGCTGTAATCTACGTGCCAATGGCGAGGCTCATCGTCGTGATCCTTCTCATAGGGCTTGCCCTGTCCAAGGCGGTTCTGGTGGCCATGTACTTTATGCACCTCAAGTTTGAGCGGGTCACGCTGGGAATGATTGCTCTTACCCCGCTGATCCTATGTGTCTTTTTAATCCTGATGCTCCTTCCTGACATTACCTGACCGTTCCCTTGATCCCC
>JACZXR010000094.1 GCA_022571535.1 Deltaproteobacteria bacterium
GCCAGCATCGTGCATGATTTTGCGCTTCGCCCGTCTAAAACAACGGTACAGGCACCGCAGTTGCTGGTGTCACAACCATAGTGGGTCCCGGTTAGCCCAACAACATCTCTAATGTAGTCGACCAACAGGAGCCTAGACTCCACATCGTCTTCGCGCGGCTGGTAATTGATGGTTACGCGGATACGCTGACTAGTGGACATGTCCAGCCTCCAGAGTTTCCCCTTGGTATCTCCTTACGGCGATTTCTACAGCTCTCTTGAACAGTGACCTAGCAGCGGCCCGTTTGTACTCTTCGGAGCCGCGAATATCAGGCAAAGGCTGGGCTGCCTGAAAAACCCTTTCCCCTGCCTCTTCAATCACATCGGGTCGAATTTCCTTACCGGAAAGGAACGCCTCCGCCTCTACGGCCTTGATTGGGGTCAACCCTGCTGCCCCCAAAGCAATGCCGGCAGCACGACACGTGGCCTTTTGGTCCAGAGAAAGTTGGACAGCTACGCTAACAACGGCGAAGTCCCCGGCACGACGCTCCAGTTTAAGGTAAGCTCCCGAGCTTCCCTCGGAAGGGAGGGGGAAAACGACCTCCGTAAGAAGCTCGTCGGGTGCCACTTGAGTCGTATAAGCGTCAACAAAAAAAGAGTCCATTCCCAAAACCCGTTCACCCTTGGGACCCACACAACGAATTCCCGCGTCCAGTGCAAGTACAACGGGTCCCCAGTCTCCAGCAGGGTCCGCTTCAGCTAGAGCACCACCCACAGTTCCCCAATTCCTCACCTGGGTATCGCCAATCACACTGACCGCATCGGCCATCAAAGGAAATCTCTGGCGGACTAGAGTGGACTCCAGCACGTAGGTGTGGCAGGTAAGAGCACCTAGCCTTAAGGAGTCATCTTCCTCCCGCACATAGGCAAGGTGTTGAAGGCGACCGATGTCGACCAGAATGCGTGGATTGACCAGACGGAGCTTCATGAGTGGGATAAGGCTCTGTCCTCCGGCAAGAAGCTTAGCTTCCTCTCCGTAGCGAGACAGCAGCTCTAGAACCTCCGGGATGGAATCTGGAGCGAAATACTCGAAAGCCCTCGGGTACATATTGGTGCACTTAAGCAGCTACGTAACATTCTGGCATCTTACAGTCAATGAGTAGTGGGCGCGCGCGATCAAAGCTTGATGCTTGCATGAGGTCGAAGATAGCCTCCAGGTCCTCAACAATATGACCATCGCTGTTGATAATCCTTGAATTTGCTTTCATCGTGCCTTCAACTCCTCAGGTAATTTGGCCCTAGGTTTTAGGACGGTGTCAGTATGTTACCAACGGAATTGTCCTGTCAACGGGTGGTATACTGGGTTATTTTTTTGGGATTGGGCAAAACTGCTACTATGGCTGGAGGATACCGTAAAAGCGCGAGACGTTGTCTACCAGTAGTTTCTGTTTGCTCTCCTCGCTAATGTCTTTTCTTTTCAAGAGAACATTTACTGCATCAAAAAGCCTGTCTCCATGCGGAATATCGGAGCCGTAAAGCAGGCACTCGTCGCCGAACTCGTCAATGACAAAGGGTAAAAGCTTCTCATCAACCTCAAAGCCAAAGTAAATTTGACCTCGCTGGATATATTCCTTCGGAAGGTATTTTGCATTGTATCCTCGGCGGAAATCAGTTCCGCCACGTGCTCCTGGAAAGCCGCTGTACTCGCTGATCCGCTCTACTAGGCCAGGAACCCATGAACAGCCGCCCTCTAGAAAGGCAATGCGGAGGTCAGGGTAGCGGTCTGCTATACCCTTCGAGATGACGCGTTGGAATGCAAACTGAACGGTGAGCCAAAAAGACATCACTGTTTTATCATGGTGCGTGTCGTTGACGGTGCCCAGTGCCCTAAAACTGTGGCCGGTGTGCACTGCCACCGGAAGGCTGTTTTCCGCAGCTGCCGCCCAAATCGGCTCGATTCTAGGGTCATCAATTCTCCAGTCTCCTGTCATCCCGAGAAGCATGACACCAACTGCCCCCATTTCTTTGGTTCGCTCGATTTCCTTTACTGAGCCTTGGGGATCAATGGGATCAACGATGGTCACCCATTTTAGGCGGTCCGGTGCCTGACTGGTGATGTCCGCGATCCAACTGTTGTAAGCGCGAATCATAGAAAGGCTCAATTCACTATCAAATGTGATGGGGTAAGAAAGAAACATCGTGGGATAGAGCACTTGAACGTCCACATTTTCCCGATCCAGTTGCTTTAACCGTTCGGCTGCGGAACGGAGTTCTGCACTCTCTACAGAATCTTCAGCATTAATGCCTGGTGTCACCTTGGCAGGCACACCGTCCTTACTAAGGGGGTAGCCAGCTTGCTGGAAAGGCCCGCTCCTTACTGGAAATGAGCGGGTATCGATCATCCAGTAAAGTGGGCCATTGGGATCCGCTTGTATAATCAAAGGTCTGCGATCGACCAGTTTGGGATCCCAGTACTTATCTGAGAAGGTAACCTCCGATTCGGAAACGTGTCCATCAGCATCCCACGCTTTGATCATCGCCGCACTTTCAAATAAATTGTACGCGCTAGTTTTCTTTCAGAACTTTCATTTGATCTACAGATTGTATAGAGCCTTCGGGTTATAGTGAAGAATGTTGTCCTTTGTCACCTGGCTAATCCCCCTTTGCTGTTTTAAGGCCGTTATGGCGTCCATCTCGCTGGACGGATCCGTGTGCCCGTAGTCCGTCCCGATGACCAGGCTGTGCTCGCCGGCATAGTTGAGGATGTATGATAGGTCATCATTGGTCTGGCAGGTTACGAAGATCCTGTATTCACCGAACACATCTGGGGGGAACTTTTTGCCTGCTCTCTTGTAGCGGATTGCCGCCTCGTGATGAACCCATGGAATCCACTGCGCAGACGCTTCGATGAACCCCCATCGCAAGTTCGGGAACGTCTGCGGGAGCTCGCTCATCAGGAGGTCAAAACAGGAGACCACCGTGGGGACCCGGAACATTGCAAATCGACCTGCTGGAGAGATCCTGTAGAGGTCACAATTCACCGGGTTTCCGTTGGCGATATGCACTGCAATCGCCATATTGAGACAGCTAGCCTGTTCGTAAATCACATAGAAATATGGGTCTGTGAGATGGCGGTCCCCTTCCAGGGGTCGCATGCACACGGCGACTGCACCGTTTTCCTTTGCGGTTTTCATTTGTGCAATCGCTTCATCCATCATTATAGTGGGAATGACACACGACCACCGGAGGCGACCTCTACTCCTCTTCCATACCTCAGCAAGCCATCGGTTCCAGCTTCTACAAAGCGCGGCTTCAACGTCAGGCCGTTGTGTGACCTGTTCGATCCACAGGGTGTTGTGCAGCACTTGGATGTCGATTCCCAACTCATTCATTTGCTGCAGGCGAAGGTCGACGTCATCTAATTCACGGGCCGCTCTGGGGGTTTCCACATTCCTTCCAGACAGCTCCGATATCTCGCGCAGCTGCTGTTCGGTGAAACTTGGGAAGCGAAAGCCGCGGATTTTTTCGTCGATCACCCAGTACTGCTGGATAGGGTCGTGAGGCGACGAAAATAGCAGGGGACGATATTTTTGCTCAGACGGTTCTAAATAGTCCCATGTATGCTCAGTTTCGATGACATGGGCATCTGCATCGATAACGTCGAGTTTTCCTTCCATCGTCATCTTTTTGTCCTTTCTTATGCTGAGGCGTGGATGGCCGCATCCATTTTTAGGTAACCAGCGCCTTCGTTCGCTTTAGAAGTAGCGGGAACCCTTTTGATCCTCTAAAGACTCTACTATCAACGACCACAAAAAGCGCGGCCTCCGCGAACTGCCGAGGCTAAGTACATTGGACCCCCCTCTTTGCAGGCCCGCCTGGTAAGATTACTAGGTCCTTCGATTTATAAATTCGGACACGAATTTATTCCCTCAGGACTTAGTGCTGAGGGAGCATTTCTCATGGACTACAGACACAAATACGTAACCGTAGTTGCGAATCGAAACACTAAGCCTAACGGAGCCTGATCTCGTCAGATAAGGGTATCCTTAAAAACTATTTCCAAGCTTGTCAAGATGGTCTTGTTTGGCTGGAGCCTAACCTCCTCAGAAGAAAATGGGATATAGACAGAGCATGAGGAGTGAGATAAGAAAATAGGAAAGCGTCAGACAGGAGGGACTATATGGCAATCAATGCAGCAGTAAAAGGAGATTCCTTTGAGAGATACATTGAGGAAATCCGCTCCATCTGGGGTGATGGCAAGGATCCTCAACTCCCCTTTAAGGTCAAGGACCTTATGGCAAATCTCTTTAGCTCAACCACCTCAGACGAGCCCTGGATGGCCCAACTGATCCGAGAGGGCAAACCGTCCAGGGAGCTCTATCGAGACCCGGATTTTGGGTTCATCCAGATGGGGCATGTACACTCTAAAGGGCATGGAAACGCGCCACATGATCACGGTCCTTGCTGGGTGGTCTACGGCGCTTATCGCGGGCTAACCGAAATAACCCTCTACCGGCGCACCGATGATGGGAAAGAGCCCGGACGCGCCACTTTAGAGAAAAAAGAGCTTCACCGGCTTGGGCCGGGCGTTGTCTACCCTTATCTTGCAGGTGACATTCACTCGACCCACGCTGTTGAGACGCCGGCAGTAGTTTTTCGCTTCCTCAGCTATGATCTACTAAAAGTAGAAAGACACCGATACGATCTCGAGAAGGATACCGTCAGTGTGGTTTGATGATTAGGCCCCCTCATTAAAGTTGCCTTGCTCGTAACGAGCGCATGGAGTAACTCGCCTTAAATCAGTTTCGAGATTGCGCTTTGAATTTTCAGTTCTATGATAATGTTTTCTTCCTCGGAGTCTGCTGGAGGGAGCGAGCAAAATACCGAGCCCAAGGAATATTTAGATGGGAGGTCCAAACAATGACAACCAAGCCCAAATTCTTGGGTCCGATGCGGCTCGGCTTCTGCGGCTGGATAAACTCCTTAGACTCAGGACCCCCTACCTGTCAAGCCATTTACACCCTCTTATCGGATACTCTCTGCTCAAAAGGAGGGAGAACCGCCCGGTTTGTCACTCCGGTCGTCCCTTGGGAGCTTCGAAGGCGGGCTGATCGGGTTCTCGGTGGCTAGACCATAAAAGCAATTTCTTATCATTTACCCCGTACCACAGAACGCCCTGTACGTAAGTGCAGGGATGAATGTTCAAAAGTTCCCGAAGGCCACGGACGTAAGTCCGTGGTACGGGGTTTACCAACATTATCTAGTCACACAGGTTTTTGCGATGGCATCTATTCCACCTGTTCTCCAGCAAATCACTACCTTATCCCCCATATGTTCAGCAACCTATGATTTACCTTACCTTGCTTATCGTAAACCTCCTGCCAATCGTCGCGAAAAAAAGAATGTAAGCAAAGAACACTGTAAAAATGCCCAACGTTAACGTTGTTAAGCTTCCGCAGCAATTCTACAGAAATCTCTTTTTTCAGAAAAGAAATAGGCCCCCCTCGACGAAATATGATTAAAACAAATCCATCGTCAATTTGAATACCGACTATCTCCTGTTCTCTGATACTACAATGATAGGCACCCTTCCGTTCATACGGAGACAAATTATAGCCACTCGCCTCCGATTTTTTTGAAATCCATTGGACGAGGTCAGCATAACCAACATCAAGAGAAACAGTAGACGTTGAAGCCGGCGACGGGGTCAACGCCCCGAGCATCGCCGTCAACAGCACAGGGATGAGGGTCGCGGTGACAATTGTCTTCTTGCCATGGGTTTTTATTAGACTTCTTTCGGATTGAATTAGGTTAAAAGTGCTCACACGCTATTATGGGCCGTGCCTGTCAGGGAATCCCTGATTGCTCCCTATCCTGTTGTTGAAAGTCTCCAACTCACGATTCATGTCCTGCGGTGCTCATTGCAAGGAAAATGCCAAGCCCATGACCCGCATTTCCCCTTGAATCAGCTAGGGATTTCGCTTAGTCTCAGGTCGGAAACACCTATAGTGGTTGACCACAACCGGTTCCTGTGACCTTAAGTGGTGCTACCCGCTCAACCGCGCAGACGTAGGGCCGTATGGCGCAACGAGATCCACCGCTGCATTTTGCCGCTTCCATAGTGGGCAATTCACCGGCCATTTCCGCCCTGCGAGATCAGATCCACCATTTAGCCTCATTCGACACTATCGGGAATCCTCATATCCCTTCTCTGCTGCTCTACGGGGAAACGGGCACGGGCAAGGGACTCGTGGCGCGTGTCAATCACGACAGTGGCCCTCGTGCCCACAAGCCCTTCATCAATATCAACTGTGCTGCCATTCCGGAGACGCTGCTGGAGGCGGAATTATTTGGCTTCGAGGCCGGGGCTTTTACCGACGCCAAAAGAGCCAAGCCCGGCCTCTTTGCGGCTGCTTCAACAGGGACACTTTTTTTGGACGAGATCGAGGCGCTCCCCATGCCGCTCCAGGGCAAGTTTCTCAAAGCCGTTGAGGAGAAGCTCGTACGGCGCCTGGGAGCAGTGGCGGAACACCAGGTGGACGTCAAGCTCATTGCGGCGACCCAGCAGGATCTGAACCGTCTTGTCACCGAAGGGCGCTTCCGCGCTGACCTGTACCACCGGCTGGCGGTGGTGGTCATAGAAGTCCCGCCCTTACGTGAGCGTGGGGCGGATAGTGTGCTGTTGGCGCAGCATTTTTTGAGCCAGTATGCGGATGCGCATGGGCTGGTGCCGAAACAGCTAAGCAAAGACGCCGAGGCGTGGCTAGTGGGTTATGTCTGGCCGGGCAACGTGCGCGAGCTGGGCCATCAGATGGAGCGGGTTACACTGTTAGGCCAGGAGTCTGTCGTCGACGCACACACCCTGGAACAGATGTGCCTCGTGCAGCCGCCTATGACGCCAGTTGAGCAACCTCCCCAGGGTGACAGCGAGCCTCTCGATGAACCTGCGCGGATTCGAGAGGTCCTCATCCGGACGGGAGGCAATGTTGGGCGAGCGGCGCGTCTCTTGGGTCTAACCCGTAATGCCTTGCGCTACCGCATACGCCGGTATGGGATTGAGCGCACGAGCTGGGAGGGCCAGGGCACGGCAGGTGTGACACCGCCTTCTATCTCTAAGGAAAAGGAAGCCACCCGTTTGCACGAGACCGGCGGCGGTGGATCCCCAAGTGTAGGTCCCCAGGTCCGACCACCTGCCGGGGAACAGAAACCGGTGGCTGCGTTCCAGGGAAAGGCGCGAAGCGCGGCAGGCAGTCTAGCCCGGTGGCAGCCCTGGGCCCCGCAGTTCGAGCCGGTGTCGATCGAGAGGATGGCCTTCCCGCTGCCCGAGAAGCCGTCGATTGCCGTGCTGCCGTTCGCCAATCTCGGCGGTAATGCCAAGGACGCCTACATCGCCGACGGCCTCACCGAGAACATCATCACCGCCCTGTCGCAAATTCCGCGCATCTTCGTCATCGCCTGCAAGTCGAGCTTTCGCTACAAGGGCAAGACAGTGAAGGTGCAGCAGGTAGCAGAGGAGCTGGGGGTGCGCTACGTCCTCGATGGAAGCGTGCAGAAGGCAGGCGATCGCGTGCGCGTCACCACCCAGCTCATCGACGCCAAGATCGGCAACCACCTTTGGGCCGAGCGCTACGACCGCGAGCTCGAGGACATATTCGCAATCCAGGATGAGATCTCTGAGGCCATCGCCGGCGCCGTCGCGCCCGCATTCGTGACAGCGGAAGCGCGGCGAGCTCGGCGCAAGGCGCCGAAGAACCTCGACGCGTGGGACTATGTCATGC
>JACZXR010000095.1 GCA_022571535.1 Deltaproteobacteria bacterium
CTTCACTTCGGCGAACAGGCGCAGCTTCTCTTCTTGGCTCAGCGTGGGCGACTCGCCCGTAGTAGCGGCCACGACCACGCCTTCGCTGCCGGAGTCGAGGAGGGCGAGGGCGAGGCGCTGCGCCGCCCCATAGTCCACCGCGCCGTCGGGCGCGAAGGGCGTGACCATCGCAGTAAGCAGGCGACCGAACTCAGGCATGACAACCACCACGCGTGTACCGTTGTGCCACGATTATAGCAGAGGCACCAAGGCAGGCCAGCCTCTCGATAGCGATGGGCTCATGCTCGGTGGGTGGAATGTCCCCACATCCTACACCAGCTTGCGGCTGATCATCTCCTCCGCGATCTGGAGGGCGTTGAGGGCGGCCCCCTTGCGCAGGTTGTCGCAGACCACCCAGAAGACGAGCCCCTTCGGGTGCGAGCTGTCCTGCCGGATGCGCCCGACGAACACCTCGTCCCGGCCGGTCGACGCCCACGGCTGGGGATAAAAGCTGACGGCGGGGTCGTCTTGGACCGCGATGCCGGGCGCCTCGCGCAAGATCTCGCTCGCCTCCTCCGCCTCCATCGTGCGGCTCAACTCCACATGCACCGCCGCACTGTGGCCGATGTATACCGGCACCCGTACGCAAGTGGCCGAGAGCGGCAGCTCCGGCTCGTGCATGATCTTGCGCGTCTCGGCCGCCATCTTCCACTCTTCGCTCGTGTAGCCGTCGTCCTTGAAGGAGCCGATCTCCGGCAGCAAGTTGAAGGCGATCTGATGGGGAAATTTTGCTCTCTTGAGCTCTCCTCCATTGAAAAGAGCAATCGACTGCTGGCTTAGCTCATTTATTCCTGACCTCCCTGCACCCGAGACTGACTGATAAGAAGAGACGACTACACGTCGGATGTGCGCAACGTCGTGGATCGGCTTAAGGGCGACCACCAGCTGGATAGTGGAGCAATTAGGGTTTGCGACGATACCCCGACGAACATGATGGGCAATCTCCTGTGGGTTGACTTCTGGGACCACCAGGGGGACTTCTGGCTCCATACGAAACTGGGCAGTATTATCGATAACCACTGCCCCCTGATCTACAGCCATCGGGGCAAATTTGGCGCTGACGGCACCCCCAGCAGCAAAAAGAGCTATGTCAATATCTTTAAAGGAGTTCTCTCGAAGTATCTCCACACAGATTTTTTTCTTGCCAAATTTAAGGACCTGGCCTGCAGATCTCTCGGATGCCAGAAGGCGCAACTCACCGATGGGGAAGAGCCTCTCTTCGAGAACCTCGCGCATCTCCTCTCCAACCGCCCCCGTGGCCCCGACCACCGCAACGTTATAGTTCTCCTTCTTCACAGCCCTCAACTCCTCTGGCTTCAGCGCATTGCAAAATGACTATTGTAAATTGCAAGTCAAGTTATATCGACCACGGGGTTTGAATCCCGTGGTCGACCAAAGGGAAGAGCTACCGCTTCTCCCCTTTGGATACCCCATCGGTTTTGTGCCCGCGGCAAGCCGCGAGATTACCCAACAATTTTAATTTTGTACTTTGCATTTTGTAGTTTGAATTGCACTTAAAGCCGTGACCTTTCGATCTTTTAATGAAGGCTTTGTATCTTCTCCCTGACCAGGCTTCCCATTTCTCTGCAGCCGACCACACGGCGACCGCTTTCTTGAATGTCCGTGGTACGGTAACCTTCGTCCAGAACCGCTTCAACAGCCCTTTCAATCCGGTCGGCAGCCTCTGACCGATCGAGCGAATGACGCAGCATGAGGGCTATAGTCAGGATCGTAGCCAACGGGTTGGCCATATCCCTGCCGGTTATATCAGGCGCACTCCCGTGTACCGGCTCGTACATCCCCACCTTCCCCCCGATACTGGCAGAAGGCAGCATTCCAATCGAACCGGTGAGCATAGCGGCCTCATCGCTCAAAATGTCCCCGAACATGTTTGTGGTCACGATCACGTCAAACTGTTTGGGATCCCGGAGTAGCTGCATGGCGCAATTATCCACGAGCATATGATCAAGCCGGATATCCGCATAGCCACCTTCTCTATGAACCCGCGTGACCACCCTTCGCCAAAGCTCCGTAACCTCGAGGACATTGGCCTTGTCTACCGAGGTCACATATCCGCGCCTTTTCCGGGCCGCCTCGAAGGCGACGCGGGCAATGCGTTCGATCTCAGGTGTCGTGTAGACCTCTGTATTCACACCGCGCTCGGTACCGTCAGGTAGCCTGGTTACCCCTTTGGGCTGGCCAAAATAGATTCCCCCAATCAGTTCCCGTACCACCAGAAGATCCGTCCCCTCGACAACCTTCCGTTTTAATGTTGAGGCAGAAGCCAGGGCAGAAAAGAGCCTGACCGGTCGCAAATTGGCGAAGAGACCCAATTCGCTGCGCAGGGCCAGAAGGGCCCTCTCCGGGCGAATAGAGTAGTCCAACCCATCCCATTTCGGACCTCCCATTGCCCCAAGGAGCACCGCATCGCTCTGTTTGGCCAGCTTCAGGACCGGGTCGGTAAGTGGCTTACCGGAGGCATCAATAGAGGCCCCCCCCACAAGCCCCTCCTCAAATTCAACCCCAAATCCATGAAGAGACGCAACCAGGGACAAGACCTCGGTGCCTTCCTTAACCACCTCCGGCCCAATCCCATCTCCAGAAAAAACTGCAATTTTGGCGTTCATGGGCCTTGCCTTTCAACCATTTGCCGAAAGTGTTTACGATACTCTTGCCTGTTGAGGGCATGAATATAGGCCAGGGCGCTGGCTATAATGATATCGGTGTGGGCCCCTTTACCCAAGACTCGGACTCCCCCTTCTTCGATCAGACACGAGACCTCTCCTTGAGCATCAGTCCCCCCTGTAATGGATTTGACTGTATATCGTACCAGGCGTGAGCGTGAACCGGTAATCTTGGCAATGGTCTTATAGCAGGCATCCACGACACCGTCGCCCGTGCCATGATCCACACACTCCTGACCGTCTATCCTGATCCTCACGGTCGCCGAAGGGATGGCATTGGAGCTTGAATTCACATTGAGATAAAGGAGTTCATAGCGGTCAGGCCTGCCAGGAACCCTGAAGACCTCCTCCGCTACAATGGCCTCGATATCCTCTTCATAAACCTCTTTCTTCTTATCCGCCAGTTCCTTGAAACGAAGAAAGGCCCGATTCATATCCACCTTGTTGAGATTAAAACCCATCTCCTTCAGCCGCTCGCTGAAGGCATGACGTCCCGAATGTTTCCCCATCACCAACCGGTTTCCGCTCATCCCAATGGACTCCGGGGTCATGATTTCATAGGTGAGCTTTTGCTTGAGGACCCCGTCCTGATGGATACCGGCCTCATGGGCAAAGGCATTGTCCCCCACGATGGGCTTATTGATCGGAATCGGAATCCCGGTGATCTGCGACAACAGACGAGAGGAAGGATAGATCTGCTCGGTGACCACGTTGGTCGTCATACCAAACAGGTCTTTCCTCGTCCTGAGGGCCATGACTATCTCCTCGAGAGAGGTATTGCCCGCTCGCTCCCCGATACCGTTAATCGTGCATTCCACCTGTCTCGCCCCACTTGCTACAGCGGCCAAGGAGTTGGAGACTGCAAGTCCCAGATCGTTATGACAGTGCGCGCTCCATGTCGCCCTCTCCGATCCCTCCGTGCGCTCAATGAGATAACGTACCAACGAGCCAAACTCTGAGGGGATGGCGTACCCCGTGGTGTCAGGCACGTTGAGGATATTAGCACCAGCTCGAATCACCTCGGTGAAAACCTCCACGAGAAAATCCCGTTCACTTCGAGAGGCATCCTCGGCGGAGAATTCAATATAATCCATATGCTTCTTGGCGAATTTGACCGACAAAACAGCAGCATCCAGGACTTCATTACGCGACATTCTGAGCTTGTGTTTCATATGGATGTCCGAGGTAGCAATAAAAATATGAATTCCGGGACGCCTGGCTCTATCAACAGCCTTCAGGGCCCTCTTGATATCTCCCTCCTGGGCGCGTGCCAGGCTAAGGACAATGGGGCGCTTCACCACCCTGGACACGCGATCCACCGATTCAAAGTCGCCCTCCGACGAGGCGGCAAATCCCGCTTCAATGACATCCACTCCAAGTTTCTCTAGCTGGCGAGCAAGCAAGATTTTCTCATCCACATTCATGCTTGCCCCAGGGGACTGTTCCCCATCCCTTAGCGTTGTATCAAAGATCCTTACGACCGATTCACCTGTATTCTTTTTTGACATTGAACATCCTCCACAAACAAAAAACTCCCGCGGCGGTACCGACGGGAGCATCCAAAGAAGATGATAGAGAGAGATCTACTGCAACGCTTCTGTGATCTCCCCTTTTCTCTCCCTCCGCCGCTTACGAACCGTGAAGAGCCATAAGAGGGGTCCTGATAAAGTATATAAGACAAACGTGCCAAAAAGCATAATCTGAGGCTCCGCAATAGTTAGTGTAATGAGCAATATCGCGGAAAGCAATATCCAGAAAGGATGCCTCTTTTTAAGACCGAGCTGCCTCACACTGATGTATCGGAAATTGCTCACCATCAACGCTGCCAAGCCGTATATGACCAATAGCAGGATAATCCGTTTGTGAGGCGCCGCAGCCACTCCAAAAAAATGGTACATAAGGACAATGGCCACGATCATCTCTCCCGCCGCAGGAATAGGGAGACCTACAAAATTTGTCTTCTCCGCGCTTACAACCTGTATGTTAAAGCGGGCAAGCCTAAGCGCACCGCAGACTACGTAAAGCCCCGCTGCCAGCCATCCCCAAGTACCCCAGGGCAACAGGGCCCAAAAATAAACCAGGATCGCGGGCGCGATGCCAAAAGACACCATATCCGCCAGAGAGTCAAACTCAACGCCAAACTGACTGGTGGTCTTGGTCAGACGAGCGACTGTGCCATCCAGGCTATCAAGGAGATGGGCAAAAATAATGAGCACGGATGCTTCCAGATATTTCCCATTGAAGGTCGATACTATCGAGAAAAATCCGCAAAAGAGATTGCCGGTGGTAAAGAGACTCGGAAGGAGATAAATGCCCTTTTTCAGCCGAGCAGAAGGACCTCTCCGCTTGATGGCCCCCCGGGCCATGCCCCTACGGGGCAAAATCCGGACTCTGCCCAGAGACAGCCTACTGCCCTGGGAGTCATTATCGCTCATAAAAGCCTTCCTATAATGGTCTCCCCACCTCTTACCCGTTGTCCCTCAGTCACCTCCACACGGGAACCCTGAGGTAAAAAGAGATCAACACGGGACCCAAACATAATCAATCCCAGCCTCTGTCCCCTCTCCAATGTCTCTCCCTCTTTTACGTAGCAGATAATGCGCCGGGCAAGAACTCCAGCAATCTGGACGATGCTTAAACTCCTTCCCGTAGAATCCACAATTCGCATGGCATTTTGCTCGTTCTCGTGCGACGCCTTATCCCGATAAGCGGCAAAAAACTTACCCGGCCGATACTGGACCTTCTCGACCAACCCTTTAATCGGAGACCGATTCACATGGACATCCAAAGGAGAAAGAAAAATACTGACTCGTGTCCCACCCTCCTCCAAGAGTTTTCCTTTTTCAACCTCTTTGATCCCTACCACCCTACCATCCGCTGGAGAAAGGACTAATCCCTCACCCATGGGAGGGATCCGCTCAGGATCACGGAAGAAACCCACAAACGCGAGGGTAAAAAGGGCAAAGAGCCCCGAGACCCACTCCCAGCCTAGGGCAAAGACCAGAAGGGTCAAAAAAGAGAGGGTGAGAATCCATGGATAACCCTCTTTGGCAATGTTCAGTTTAGTCTTTGAGTGATCAGCCACCAGCAACAGTTCTCACTCATTTGTGACCAGCATTACGCACCCGGCTAACCGCCGATGCTGACACTGAACGCATGCTTCAGTTTTTGCTTTTATCAACCAAGCGATCCTGCATTAACCAGGGCATCATGGCTCTGAGCCGCTCACCCACCTTCTCAATGGGATGATCTGCCTCCTCTTTTCTAAGCTCTTTAAAATGGGGCATGCCGTTTCGGAATTCTGTGACCCACTCGTCGGCAAACTTTCCTGACTGGATATCCTTCAGGAGATCCTGCATGGCTTGGCGGACCTCGGTACCAATGACTCTTTTTCCACGGGTGAGGTCTCCGTACTCGGCGGTGTTGCTGATCGAATACCGCATATTCGTCAACCCCCCTTCATAGACGAGGTCGACGATCAGTTTGACTTCGTGAAGGCATTCAAAATATGCCATCTCCGGTGGATAACCCGCTGCTACTAGGGTCTCGTATCCCGCCTGTATCAACGCTGAAAGGCCGCCGCAAAGGACCGCCTGCTCTCCGAAAAGGTCTGTCTCTGTCTCATCCTTAAAGTTAGTTTCCAAAATGGCGGCACGCCCTCCCCCGAGGGCGCTGGCATATGCTAGCCCCAACTGCTTGGTATCCCCGGAGGGGTCCTGGTGCACGGCCAAGAGGCAAGGCACACCTCTCCCTCTCACGTACTCGCTCCGTACCAAATGCCCGGGGGCCTTAGGGGCTACCATAAAGACATTTACTCCTGCGGGTGGGGCAATTTTCTTGAAATGAATATTGAATCCGTGAGCAAAAGCCAGATAGTCTCCGTTTTTGAGCCCGGGTTTAATCTCCTCCTCATAGACCCCTCCCTGAAGCTCGCCCGCCCCCCCCCCCCCACCGCCATCCCCTGCCTTCACTGCTGCTCCCGTATCCATCACTTCAAACCCCGAATTCTTCGCCTTGGCCCAAGACCCACTGGTTTGCCTCAATCCCACCACCACCTCGATTCCGGAGTCCCTCAGGTTATGGGCATGGGCATGCCCCTGGCTCCCATAGCCCAGAACCGAAACCTTCCTACCCTTGAGAAACTTCAAATCGGCATCGCGGTCATAATAGACCTGCATCTTATCCTCCTTGGCAGCCATTGAGTGATAGGATATCTGTCCACTGCCTCTTATGTCAACCTATAACAGGTTCCGACAACAGTGGAGGGGGTCCGTAACCCAGCCCAACCTCCTGGTCAAACAAGATCGATCCTTTCGGGTCTAGCGCTGAACCACTAGGGGCCTGAAATTGACTCTAGGCAAGCTCAGAACGACTTAAGAGCAGCTAAGCGAACGCTAAAATCGAACGATAACCCAATCAGGCCTTGACCGCACGGAGCTCGCGGTGTGCCGCAGGCCTAACGGCCTCCCGGGCAATGGCCACACGGCCTGTTCGCACCATATCCTTGATTCCTAGCGGCTGAAGCAGATTGATTATCGCCCGGATCTTGTCAGCATCACCTGTGATCTCAATAGTATAAGTCTGGGGAGTGGAGTCTACGATCTTGGCCCTGAAGATCTCGCAAATCCGGATTGCCTCGTCCCGGTGCTCTGACTTGGCATTGATTTTAATGAGCGCTGTCTCCCTCTCGACAAAATCCGTCTCCGTTAGATCTATGACCTTCAAAACCTCAATCACCTTGTTGAGCTGCTTGATGATCTGCTCGATTATCTGTTCATCACCCGCTGTGACAATCGTGATCATCGAGGTGGTCGGATCCAGCGTAGGTGCTACCGACAGACTCTCGATATTATAGCCCCGGGCACTGAACAGTCCTGCGACCCTCGCCAATACACCAAACTTATTCTCCACCAGAACTGAGATGATGTGCTCCATAAGAGGATGAAATTATGCCGGAAGAACCCCTTCCTCCTCCTCGGCTTTCTTTTTTACCTTACTACCCTTTTCTGTCCTTAGCCCAGGGGGTCATT
>JACZXR010000620.1 GCA_022571535.1 Deltaproteobacteria bacterium
GCGTGTCAAGGCATGGACGGGTGGGGCCGGTGCTGATGTTGTGATCGACAACTTAGGTGGAGATGTTTTGGCCAAAAGTATTGAAGCCACAAAGGCAATGGGTGTTATTGTTGCCTTTGGCTTTTCGGCCGGTCCTGAAGTCAAGTTCGACATTCGAAGCTTATTCTTTGCTCAGAAAAAGCTGTGCGGTTCGATGGCTAGCGATACTGAGGATTTTAAATGGGGACTGGAGCAAGTCCGTGTGGGTCGGATTAAGCCCTTACTCGATCGTGCGCTTCCCTTGAGCCAGGTAGCAGAGGCTCATCGCTTGGTCGCTAACAACGAGGTCAAAGGGAACATCATCTTGCTGCCCTGGTCTGAATAGTAGTTGAGGCAGGAGGGCGCTTCAAGAAAGGAATGTGACCATGAAGCTCAAAGATAAAGTAACCGTTATCACGGGAGGTAACAGCGGTATCGGTCTGGCCACTGCCCAGGAGTTCAAGGCCCAGGGAGCTAGGGTCGTCATCTTTGGGCGCAATCAAAAGACTTTGGACCAAGCCGCCCAGACCATTGGGAAGGGGACCCTAGCCATTCGAGGTGATGTGACGAACCTATCCGATCTCGGTCTGCTGTATAAGCAAACGGTCGAGCGATTCAGTAAAATCGACATTCTGGTTGTCAATGCTGGAATTTCAAAACCTCGTACCATTGAGCACATTGACGAGATGATTTTCGACCAGATTTCGAATATCAATTTCAAAGGGGCCTTCTTTACAGTCCAAAGGGCCATTCCTTACCTCAACGACGGTGCATCGATCCTTCTGGTAACGGGATCCGTTTATGAAAAAGGGGTGCCTGGATACTCAGTCGTGAGTGCGACGAAAGCAGCCGTTCGCTCACTAGCCAGGACCTTCGCTGCCGAGCTACTGCCCCGAGGAATACGGGTAAACGCCTTAAGCCCCGGGTCCATTGAAACTCCTATATTCGAGAAACTGGGGCTGCCAGTGGAACCCGAGAAATGGGCGGAACAGATTCCAATGAAACGTATCGGTCGCGCCGAAGAGATGGCCAAGGCGGCACTATTTCTGGCATCGGATGATTCGTCCTACATGACTGGAGCCGAGTTGGTGATCGACGGTGGAAAAGCGCAGATTTGACTACAATTGAGTAGAAGTGCATTACCCATCGAGAGCGCAGGAAGCTGACATCTACTCATAATAAGGAGGTTCCTATGAGACTGAATAACGGTGATTTATTTCCGAGTGTCAGCGGTCCTGTCCTGGGCGGTGGCAAGTTGACCATCCCCGAAGATTTGAAACAAGAGTGGAATGTTGTGCTTTTCTACCGAGGACATTGGTGAGCCTTCTGTAATCTGCAGTTTGCAGACTTTGGTGGGTCCCAAGAACAGTTCAGACAGGCGAATATAGGCATCGTCGCGTTGTCGGTCGATAAGGAGGAAGACGCACGGAAAATGGTTGATAAGCACAAGATCGTATTTCCGGTCGTTTACGGACTGGATGTGAGGAAGGAAGCCGATAAGATTGGTGCTTATTTTGATAGTGAGAACGGATACTTTCAACCCGCCAATTTCATCTTGCGCAATGGGAAGGTGCTCCATGCAACCTATTCCAGTGGCCCGTTAGGTCGCCTCCAGGCCCAGCAAGTACTGATGCTTGTGGGCCATTATCGCGAACAGGAAAAAGGCGGGCAGGGCTAAGACGAAAAGTAGAATTGGCGTGGGCTGGCATTGATCAACTTAGACCCATCTCGCATAATCATTCGCTATGGAACCTGCAATATCCATTAGGGGATTGACTAAATTTTACGGAGACCTCCGTGCTTTGGACAACTTCTCGATGGAGGTAAGGCAAGGGGAGTTTTTCGGTTTCCTGGGACCGAATGGAGCGGGAAAAACGACCACCATCAATATACTCGCCGGCCTTACCACCTACGAGGATGGAGAAGTCTATGAAAGCAGCTGTAACCACAAAGCCAGGCAGTCCAGAAGTAATTGAATTACTGGAGAAATCGATACCATCAGCCAAAAAGGGATGGGTCTTAATTAAAATTAAAGCCTTCGGACTCAATCGCTCT
>JACZXR010000621.1 GCA_022571535.1 Deltaproteobacteria bacterium
GCAGAAACCATAATCCTCGAGCTGGAGCAGCACCATGTGTGTGAAGCAGTCATAAGCCTGGACGGTGTCCACATCTTTTGGGCCAATCCCGGCCATCCGATACGCGGTCTCCCCCGCCTCTCTGGCGCCAGTGGTAATCATATTGTCATCCGCAAACCACCCCTTGAGACGGTTCCCGAACCCGAACCCCAAAATGATCGCCGGTGGGTGCCTCAGGTCCCTGGCACGCTCCGCTGAAGTCACAACAACTGCTCCTGCACCGTCGATGAATACGCTGCAATCGTACAGGCCTAGCGGGTCGACGATGAGCCGCGCGCTCAAGTAGTCTTCTATGGTGAGGGGCTCTCGAAGGAATGCGCAGGGGTTCCTGGTTGCGTGGTTTCGAAACGCAACAGCGATAGCTCCTAGATGCTCTTTCGTAGTACCGTAGAGATGCATGTGACGTTGGGCGGCAATGGCATATCTGACTGGTGCGCCGAACTGCCCGAATTCCGGTCCGAATTCCCTGTTTGACTGGGATTCATCCCTGGTAGCAACCAGTCTCTTGGCCTCGGCACTGCGATGGGTCCGGGACCAAGTGTCTCTTCCGTACCCCACGACGACCGTGTGACATAGCCCTGCGTCAATGGCCATGCATGCCATTGCCACACCGAGGATTTGACTCGCTCCACCGTTATCCGTAGAGGTGCTAAAGGTCACATTCAACCCGAGCGCCTTGCCGACGAGTTGATGATGACAGTAGACGTCATCGGGGCCTCGCGTAATAAGACCGTCAACATCAGCCTTACTCAATCCCGCATCTTCAATAGCGTTTTTAGCAGCAACGGTAAAAAGCCCGATGGACCCGAGATCAGGCACCTTGCCAAGCTTGCTCTGACCCACCCCCACTATAGCGTACTTGCCTCTGAGGTTATTATTCATATTGCCCTCTTCCTAACTAACTTCACCTTCGAGTTTACGAGGTTTCGGAGAGTATCCGATGACGGAACTCATGTCAATAAAATGGGTAATGCGGATAACGAGCCCACGGGTTTGGGCCGCAATTTCCCTTCCACCACCATAAAGCTTGTACCCTGATGGTCTTTGACGACCTTCGGGGCGAGAGACCGGTAGGGTTCCTGAAGAAGTTCCGCCCAAGGAAGGAGTTTTTCCTGGACATGTCCGTCTGCATCAATAACTCGCATAGACTGCTCCTTCGGTTGACGAGCAACAGGCTGTAAAGCCTTGACGCTTTTTTTCCCATCAACTTCGCGAGAGTGCTCTCCAGTATTTCTCCCCGCTGGGTAACGGCTTCTACGGTAGAAGGGAACTTGCAATCGCTGTGGTTGTAATCGGAAGCGAAGAGCAAACGGTCGTCGCCAATAAAATCCATTACAAACGGTAGCGTCCTTTCATCCGGTTCAAAAGAAAAGTAGACATCACGCTTGCGGATATATTCACTGGGGGGCATCTTTAGCCATGGGACTTCCGGTTGCAAATACTCGTAGTGCTCATCCAGGCGCTCCATCCAATAGGGCACCCATCCCCCACCCGCCTCTAAGAATGCAACCTTGAGTTTGGGAAACCACTCAAAAATACCTCCTGCAACAATGCACATAACTCCGATCACCTGTTCGAATGGGTGAGTCGTTGCATGGACAAAGAACGGATTGGAAAAGCGCTCTGCGGCTGCCGCTGGTCTGCCTGAGCCCACATGGACACATACCGAAACGTTTAACTGCTCGGCAGTTTTAAAGAATGGGTAGAAATCGGGATGGTCCAGATTCCGCCCGGCTGAATGGGCTGAGGACGCTACAACCACGAACCCAGATCTTTGACACAGCGTTTTAGCTCGTTCACCGCCTCTGAGGGATCTTGAAGAGGGACAAGGGCCACACCTTTGAGCCTCTCACGATCGGCCTTGCAATATTCGAAAAGCCAGTTGTTGTAACCACGGGCAATCCGGCTCCGGCACATCCGTCACAAGAAGAGCGGGGATCCAGTACCGCCGCATGACTTCACCCATAGGCGTCCCTGGACCTACATGAGTAAGTAGTTCGTTTTCTTCCCTTGACAGCAAGGCTTATTTCTCCA
>JACZXR010000096.1 GCA_022571535.1 Deltaproteobacteria bacterium
GGATTCGACTTTAAAGGATTTTGACTTTTGCGATTTGCAATCGTCATTTTGCCTTGGTTGAACGCTGTTCAATTTCCACTCCAAAATGACCTGCGACCGTGTCTATATCTTTATCCCCTCTACCTGAGAGATTAATAATGATGACCTCGCCTTTCTTCCGGCCCGGGGCGAGGCGAAGTACCTCGGCGACCGCATGGGCACTCTCCAGGGCCGGGATGATCCCTTCCACTTCTGCCAGTGTTTTCAAGGCCTCGATGGCTTCCCTATCTGTTGCCGAAACAAAACTTATACGCCCACGATCATAGAGGTAGCTCGGCTCCGGTCCAACTCCGGGGTAATCCAAACCAGGGGCAATGGAGTGGGCATGACGGATCTGCCCTGCCCCATCCTGAAGTAGATAGGTCATATTGCCGTGGAGCACTCCGACCTTTCCTCCAAGGATCGATGCAGAATGGCGGCCGGTCCTGAGACCCAATCCTGCCGCCTCCACCCCTATCATTTTCACCTTCATATCCTTCAAGAATGGATAGAAAAGCCCCATGGCATTGCTGCCACCTCCAACACAGGCCACCAGATAATTAGGGAGACGACCTTCCCTTCTCATGATCTGCCGTCTCGCCTCCATACCGATGACCGACTGAAAATCCCGCACCATCATGGGATAGGGGTGGGGACCAGCCACGGACCCGATAAGATAGTAAGTGGTGCGTACATGGGTCAACCAATCCCTCATGGCCTCGTTCATAGCATCCTTGAGGGTATTGGTCCCGGACTTCACGACCCTGACCTCGGCCCCAAGCAGCTTCATACGAATGACGTTCAGAGACTGGCGTTGGACATCCTCCATGCCCATGAAGATCTCACACCTCAGACCAAACAGCGCCGCTACCGTTGCCGTTGCGACACCGTGTTGCCCTGCTCCTGTCTCTGCAATGACCCTCCCTTTACCCATCCTGCGGGCCAAGAGGATCTGACCCAGAGTGTTGTTGATCTTGTGGGCCCCTGTATGGCAGAGGTCCTCTCGTTTGAGGTAGATCTTTGCCCCTCCGAGCATTCGAGTCAGCCTTTCGGCAAAATAAAGCGGAGTCTCCCTCCCGGCATACTCCCGCAAATAGTAGCGGAATGCTTGCCGAAAAGACTTGTCTCGCCGGGCAGCGATGTAGCTTTCCTCCAGCTCGATGAGAGCCGGCATGAGGGTCTCGGATACGTACCGTCCCCCATAGATGCCGAAATGCCCTTGGCGATCAGGAAGCCTTGGCTGCGAGAATGAATTCCTTGAGTTTCCCATGATCTTTGATACCGGGTCTTGCCTCGACGCCAGTACAGACATCGACCCCGTAGGGTCGGACCTGTTGCACAGCCTGCTCAACGTTTTGTACGTTTAACCCACCAGAAAGAATGAACCGACTTGCATCCAACCCCTCAATCCAACTCCAGAGAAAGGGAGAACCCGAGCCCCCATATCCAGGGGCCCAAGAATCCAAGAGATAGAAGTCCGCTGGAAATCCTTTAATGCCGGCCAAGGATGCCCGATCTCGGATGCGAAAGGCCTTGATAACCTCCAACCCCCATCCGCGACAGTACTCCTGGCTCTCGTCACCGTGAAACTGAATTCCGCTGAAGGCCTGTTCGCCATCCCCTTGGCAGCGAATGCTGAGAATCTCCATGACCTTCATCCTGGGTTCATCGACGAAAACAGCGATGCGACGAATATGCTGAGGGATCTCCACCAGGATCTCCCGAGCCCGCTCAGAAGGAAGATAGCGAGGGCTGGGAGGGTAAAAGTTAAACCCCAAGGCATCAGCACCAAACTCTACCGCCTTTAGGGCATCCTCGAAGTTGGTTATCCCACAGACCTTGACCTTAACCATAATAGCAAATAGGCCATCAGCAGTCAGTTTTCAGTTTCCGCAGAGAGTAATGAGGAATGAGTGCTGAGGGAAGAAGAAATTTTCTTCACTCAGTCCTGAGCCCTCATTGCTCATTCCTTCGCAAGAAGCTCTCTCAGTTTCGCCCCCGGATCCCGGGCGGACATCAGCGCCTCTCCTACCAAAAAGTTGTGTACCCCCAGACCCTCCAGCCTGCTTATCTGGTCCAGACACTCGATACCGCTCTCACAGACAACCATGATTCCACGTGGCAGCATTGGCATCAGCCGCTCCGTAGTCTCCAGATTCACTTCAAAGGTTCTTAAGTTGCGATTATTGATCCCGATCAAACAGGCGCCGGCTTTTAGTGCGCACGTAAGCTCCTCCTCTGTATGGACCTCGACCAATGAGTCCAGGCAAAGTGACCGGGCCTGCTCCAGCAACTCCCGAAGAAGCGTCAGATCGAGAAGAGCCATGATAAACAAGACAGCGTCGGCTCCGAAACTCCTCGCCTCCAAAAGTTGGTAACCATCCACAATAAAATCCTTGCGTAAGACTGGCAAAGGAACTTCCATCTTGATCTGCTCCAGGTAGAGTAGACTGCCCTGGAAAAAGCGCTCCTCGGTAAGGACCGACAGGGCGCAAGCCCCATTGGCGGCAAACTGCTTAGCGATTTTCACGGCATCGAATTCTTCCCGGATGAGCCCCCTGGAGGGGGAAGCCCGCTTCACTTCCGCAATGATGCAACGCGAGTCCCCCTGCAGACTCCTCTCAAAGCCCCTCGGGGGAAGGTGGAACAGGGGCCGATCCTTAAGCAGCGACGGGGGAGCTTCAAGTTGCCTCCGCACGATCTCCTTCCGCACATGGCCTGCAATCTCATCAAGAAACATGGATTTTCAGCTCTCAGCCTTCAGCAATCAACAATTGTGGTCCACCTGATTGCTGATCGCTGACTTGCTCGGTATTATCTGCCATTGGTAATCTGAATCAGCAAATCGAGCTTCTCCCTTGCTTTTCCTGATTCTATCGATTCCGAGGCCAGCTGCATTCCTTTGGCAACGGACTCCACCTCACCACTGACACAAAGGGCAGCTCCACTGTTGATCAGGACCACATCGCGCTTAGGTCCTTTCTCACCTTGGAGGACCCTCTTTAAAATAGCAGCACAATCCTCCGGGGTTCCCCCACGGAGATCTTCCAACCGACACCGCTCTAGCCCCAGCTCCTCGGGAGAGAGGGTATAGGTCGTTACCCGGTCATCGCGCAGCTCCGAAACCCTCGTAGGCCCACAGAGGGAGATCTCATCCAGCCCCTCCTCTCCGTGCACAACCATCGCGTTACAGGTCCCGAGATTTCTCAGGATTTCGGCCATCGGCTCGGTCAGCGCACCAGCGTAAACACCGACCAGAAGATGGGTCGCCCTTGCAGGGTTAGTTAGGGGGCCAAGGAGGTTAAAGATAGTCCGAATACCGATCTCGCGGCGCGGCCCAATCGCATACTTCATGGCCTGGTGAAGCAGGGGCGCAAAAAGGAAACCTATGCCGATTTTATCTATGCACTCTTCAACCTTTTCTTTGGGCACCTCGATTTTCACCCCCAGCGCCGCTAACACGTCCGCGCTACCAGAGCGGCTGGAAACGGCCCGATTACCGTGCTTGGCTATGGTCAGCCCAGCGCCTGCCACGACAAAGGCTACGGTCGTGGAGATGTTGAAGCTTCCACTTTGATCTCCGCCTGTCCCGACGATGTCGATGACACGGCTCGAGCGGACCATTACACGATCCGCTTTTTCCCTCATCACACGGGCAGCCCCTGTGATCTCTGGAACAGTCTCCCCTTTTACCCGCAATGCAGTCAGAAAAGACGCTACCTGAGAAGGGGTAGCCTCTCCCGTCATGATCTGATTCATGACCTCTACGGCTTCACTCTCCGTGAGATCAATTCCCTTGATCAGATTAGCAATGGCTCCTCGAATCTCCATTTAACGGCTCCTAGCGATAATTGCCTTGGTGTATTTCTCCTTCTTCTGTAATGTCTCTAGCATCCGCCTAGCTTGACCTTGGTTGTCCATGCGTCCTACCCGCACTCGATACCATCTAGGGCCATTTTTCTTGGTGGAAACCACATACGCATCATACCCCTTACTCTTGAGTTTATTGGTCAGACTGATCGCATCTTTTTGGCGCTTAAAGGCTTTGATCTGCACGGACCAAACAGGTCCTTCCCTTTGAATCCTTGGAACGGATCTTCTCTTCGCTTTCTTTGACAATGGTGGCGTCTTGCCTTCGGGGGAGAGTTTTGCCATTGCATCCTTAGCCTTCGGTGCTTTCTCGCCTGGCCGATTGCCCTTACCCTTCACCGGGGCACTTGCCCCCACGCTAGGAGAATTTTGAGTCAAGGTATCATAAAAAGTCATCTCCTCTTCGACCGGGGCTCCCGTTGCGAAGCTGGACCCTCGGGTTGGGGGCCGAATGGGGACTTTAGCTATAGGTTCCTCTTTTCCCCGCAGCTTTCTCTCCTCGATCTCCTTCCCTACATAGATGCCAAGAAAAAAAATGATCGCAGAGGTAAAGGTGAATCCGACTGCGAGAATTCCTAGTTGACCTCGACTAAAGTAAAACAAACCCCGGTCACTTGCTCTTCGGTTCTCTGCCATAAAAACTAACTAGCAGATGCCCCTTCTGGACTGCTCGTTCCCCCCTGGTCACTTTCCTGCGGGGAACGGGTAGCCATCCTCGATGGAGCCTGAAGTCCTAGTAAATGTAGACCTTTACGAATAACCTTCTGCACGCTTCGAATCAGTAGGAGACGGGCTCGAGTCAGGCTCATATCATCCGATAGGACCCGAGACTTATTATAATAGCGGTGGAATTGCCCCGCCAATTCAAGCAGGTAGAATGCCAATCGGTGAGGCTCAAGTTCCTTGACGCTCTCCTCGAGCACCTCGGTAAACTGAACAACTTTTTTGATTATCTCCATCTCTTCGGACAAAGCCAGTCTTTCCAACTGAACCTCTGCCACTTGTAGATTATCACCATCGATCCCGCTCCGACGAGCCTGTTCGAAGATGCTCGCGATACGTGCATGCGCATACTGAACATAGAAAACCGGATTCTCGCTGGATTCCTTTTTAGCCAGCTCCAGATCAAAATCGAGGTGGCTGTCGGCCTTACGCATAAGGAAAAAAAATCGCGCCGCATCGCTCCCGACTTCCTCTAATACTTCGCGCAGGGTTACGAATTCTCCCGTACGCTTGCCCATCCGAACCGGAACTCCACCGCGGGTTAGGTGAACCATCTGTACCAGGACCACATGGAGAAGCTGGGAATCATACCCCAGCGCCTGAATAGAGGCCTTGAGCCGACTCACATAACCATGATGGTCCGCACCCCAGACGTTGATAAGCTTCTTAAACCCCCGTTGGAGCTTATTTTGATGATAGGCGATATCAGAGGCAAAGTAGGTCAGGTCCCCATTGCTCTTGATAACTGCTCGATCCTTGTCATCCCCGTAGGAAACCGCCCGAAACCAAAGCGCCCCGTCATGATCATATAGAGCTCCTTGGGAGCGCAAGAAATTAATCGTCTGCTCGACTTCTCCACGGTTTCTGAGTTCCTCCTCGCTAAAATAGCCGTTAAATACGATACCAAACTCTCCCAGATCATCGCGAATCGCACCAAGCAGTGCCTCGCCTCCATAGCGGCTGAGAAACTGGATCGCTGTCTCCCTCTCCTCTGATAGAAACTTACGTCCCCACCGGTCTTTAGCCTTTACTGCAAGTTCCTTAACATAATCCCCCGCATACCCTTCCTGAGGGAACTCGTCTTTCTCGCCAAAAAGCTCCCGATAGCGGTAGTAGATGGAGAGCCCTAAATTTTCCATCTGTTTTCCAGTGTCGTTGACGTAGTACTCTCGCTCCACACGGTAGCCGACTTCCTCAAAGAGACGGGCCAGGACATCGCCAATAACAGCTACGCGTCCGTGTCCCACATGGAGAGGACCCGTAGGGTTGACGCTGGCAAACTCCACTTGAACTTTATCTCCTCTACCCAAATCCAAACCTGATTTTCTTCCCATCTCAATCTCTTTGAGCCGATCGTACCAAAACTTAGGGGAGAATGAGAAATTCAAGAAGCCCGGGCCGGCCACTTCTGCATGTTCTAATATCCCTTCTGGATCTTCCAGGTTTCTGAGGAGGGTTTCTGCAATGACGCGAGGCGATTTTTTCTGTTTTTTCGCCCAAACCAACGCCACATTGGAGGCCAAGTCGCCAAATTCTTTGTGCCTTGGAGGCACAAAAAGCAAAGGGGGGAGTTCTGTAATTTCCAGCCCTCCCCCCTTCGCCGTCTTTTTAATGGCTTGGGCCAAGAGATCCCTAAGGTAATCCTTCATTTTTCGCTTTATCCATCACCCAGTGCCCCTGGTCGTCGAGTTGCCACTAGAGATGACCTAAACTCTTCAATCTTTCCGAATAATTGTGCTTCAACAGCACCTCGAAGTACGTATTTATAACGCCTTTCTACTCCTCTAGTCAAGCAAGGAATACTTTCAGCATTATTCCAACCACAGTGACAAAAATTCGGGTGGGACCTCCCTGGCAAGAAACAATGGACCGGTGTGGTAGAAATGGATCCCATCGGCATGGGCAGCCTGGGATCTCACGATCAGAACAGCCGGAAGGAGGTCGCGTCTTTTTCCCACAGAGAGGGACTCCTCAATGGAGGAACTCAGATGCACATATTGCCGGCCACGCGGCCTAAGACCTGCGTGCAATATGGTTCTAGCCATGTCCCTAGCCGCACCATGATAGAGACGCTGAGGAGGCTCTACCATTTCGTTCTCAAAATCCACTGGGAAGGAATGGCCATATGTTGCCCGGACCTTTCCTTCCCACAGCTCAAAGCGTTTTTTGTCCGAGCCCTCTATGACCTCTAGGAGCTCCTCCTCTCTGACATCAGGAAAACGGTCCTGGACCCTCTCCACGAGCTCCCGCAAATAGACGAAGCCACGGTCATCGAAGCCTAGTAGTGGAATATCCTCAGCTTGGTGGCGGAGCAAAAAACTTAGAAAACGAGAGAGTCGCTCCAGGGCTACCATAACCGGTTACTAGAACACAGATAGCTGCAACAGTAATCCACTACGTTAGACTTTTTCCACTAACCCTGCAATCATCTCCGCCACCTTTTCCCTCACTTCACGGGGGACACTTATTCTCCTAAACTCCTCTCTTCTCTGCAGCGGTACGGTTGCGTCAAGGCCGACTTTGGTCATGAGATTGCCTTCCTTTTTAGAGGGGTCTATGGCGCGGGCTCTCAAGTTGGGGATCACCACCAGGTCTTCATCGCCTTGAAACCTGGTTGCGATTGCCCACTCGGTGTCTTTCGGATTATGAACGTCAACATCGTCATCCACAACAACCGCGTGCTTGATGTACGGGATTCCGGAAAGCAGAAAGTAGAGGAGTTGCCGCGGTTCGGCATCATGACCTTTACGGAGCGAGAGGACGACATGGGTTCGATTACTGGGTTGACTGAAAGCGAGGTCCTGCACGGGGAAACCTCTCTCACGAAGGATGTGAATGATCTCTGCCTCTCCAGCAGGTCCCCCGAGGAGCATGACTTCCCGAACCGTCGGATGCAGGACTTGGATGATGGGGTTCCTTCGGTGGGAGATCGCCGTCACCTCAATGACATGGCTATCATCGGAAAAATAGTAGCCCGAGGTCTCACCAAACGGTCCTTCCTTCTCCCGCACTTTGGGAAGGACTCTTCCCTCGATCACAACCTCGGCATGCGCCGGTGCCTCAGCATCCACCGTTTTACACTTCACCAGTTCGACCGGACTTCCCAGCAGGCTACTTGCTAT
>JACZXR010000097.1 GCA_022571535.1 Deltaproteobacteria bacterium
CAAAGAGGCGCCTCTTTTTTGTTTAATCCCGCTCTGTATCACCGCTGCTGGATGCCTCCTCCTTTTCTTTTTTGCCAACGACCTGTATCAATTTTTAACTGCTATTGTTCAGAGTTGAGATAAAATAACATGAAAAATGAAAAGAAATACTGGCTCGATGACAGGCGTAACGTAGACAAGATTTACTGGGGCCTATGGTTGGTATGCCTGCTGATAACCCTCCCCGATTTTTTCTATCACCGGCACGTTGACTTCCCATGGGAGGCCTGGGTAGGTTTCTATGGTTTTTATGGTTTCCTATCCTGCTTCGGACTCGTCATCCTGGCCAAACAGGTCAGGAAAATCGTCAAACGCAAAGAAGACTACTATGACATTTAATGTCATTCCAGGATCGATTCTGATTATCGGCGCATTGCTGGTGCCTTTACTGCGCGGGCGCATCCAGGCGGGTTACATGCTGGCATTGCCCGTTTTAAGCCTATGGTCCCTTTTGGGCTGGCCTTATGGAGAGTATGGCCAGATAGCTTTTTTTGACTACAACCTGACGACTATCAGGGTCGACAAGCTTAGCCTGGTGTTCGGCATTATTTTCCACATTGCCGCCTTTCTTAGCGTGCTCTACGCACTCCACGTAAGGGACAACGTACAACACGTTGCCGGGATCATTTACGCTGGCAGCGCCATCTCGGCTGTTTTTGCCGGTGATTTGATCAGCCTGTTTGTCTATTGGGAGCTCACCGCAGTTTCCTCGGCATTTTTGATTTGGGCCCGCCGGACCGAAAGGTCTTATCAAGCCGGTATGCGCTACCTGATCATTCAAGTCACTTCAGGTCTCTTTTTGCTTGCCGGAATTATTTTCCACTTTCAGGAAAGTGGCCAAATAGCCTTTAATTTTTTGGGCATGAGTGACCTGGGAACAAAATTGATCTTTGTAGCATTTGGAATCAAGTGTGCCTTTCCCCTGCTTCACAACTGTATTCAAGACGCTTATCCAGATGCGACCGTCACCGGGACGGTTTTTTTGAGCGCCTTCACAACCAAATTGGCCATCTATGCCCTCGCACGTGGATTTCCTGGTATTGGGATGCTGATCTGATCGGAGCCGCCATGACTGCTTTTCCCATCTTCTATGCGGTTATTGAAAACGATCTCAGACGTGTTTTGGCCTACAGCCTGAACAACCAACTCGGCTTTATGCTGGTCGGGATCGGGATTGGTACTCCGATCGGACTGAATAGAACGGTTGCACATGCCTTTGCCTACATCATTTACAAGGCCTTGCTTTTTATGTCGATGGGGGCCGTGCTTTTCAGAATAGGCACGATCAAAGGATCTGAGCTTGGAGGGCTTTACAAATCTATGCCCGTTACTACTTTCTTTTGCATCGTAGGTGCCGCCTCGATCTCTGCCTTCCCTCTGTTCAGCGGTTTTATTAGCAAATCACTGATCATGACTGCCGCGGTTGATGAATCACATATCCTGACATGGCTGATCTTGCTCTTTGCCTCTGCGGGTGTGTTTCACCACTCCGGGATCAAGATTCCTTTTTTTGTTTTTTTTGCCCACGACCCCGGGATTCGCTGCAAGGAGGCACCTTTTAATATGCTGCTCGCAATGGGACTGGCCACCTTTCTATGTATCGGGATCGGCATTTTCCCTAGGCCGCTTTATAACCTGCTTCCCTTCCCAGTGGAATATGAACCCTACACCACCACGCATGTGATAACGCAGCTTCAGCTTCTTCTCTTCTCTGCGCTGGCTTTCGCCGTCTTAAAGAGAACGGGGCTCTATCCCGCTGAGTTGAAGCTTACCAATCTTGACAGCGATTGGTTCTATCGCCGCCTTCCGGGAATTCTTTGGAAAATGATTTGCGTGCCTGTGGTAAGGAAAATCGATCAGGGTCAAGCCCTGGTATCAGGACGAATCTCCGGGATGACTATTAATATCCCAGTGCCTTGGGCAGTAAGCCAGATGGTACTCTTGATTGTATTTTTACTTTTTTCTTTACTCATCGTTAATTTCTGGTTTTGACAACAGCTTCATTTAAATCCCAGCCGGTACCATAGCGGGCAGAGAGCCAACCCGGAGAAGGTCAAAACAATAATCCACGGCATTTGCCACGGAAACCAGTATGGAGCAGG
Organism: Deltaproteobacteria bacterium; assembly: GCA_022571535.1. Taxonomy (GTDB): domain Bacteria; phylum Desulfobacterota; class Binatia; order UBA9968; family CAXXLF01; genus JACZXR01. Next base: position 2,142 of record JACZXR010000097.1, read on the forward strand.
ACTCCCCGTCAGCCATGTGCCGATTCCCACAAGGAAACAAAACACAGAGAGCCCACAAGTCATCATAGCCCCCATGGAGCGCCACAGACGATGAGGTCCATCATCGTCTTCAACACCAGCCTCTTTCGCAATGGGACCCCAGAATCCGACGGGCCTTACCTTTTTGTAGAATGCAATCAGCAGGCTTCGGTCTTCCGGCCCAACAACCCGAATGGCAATCAGGGCTGCTGCAGTTGAAACCACCGCCATAATCAACAACCTCAAGGCGTGATGCTGATCATCCACAGCGACCAACAAAATGGGAGCAATGATCAAGGAGACCAAGATTGCGGCGATCTCCGCCCAGGCATTCACTCGCCACCAAAGCCAGCGCGCTATTAGAACAACGCCCATCCCCGCACCCAACAGGAGGCTCATCTGCCACGCCTCGTTGATGGAGGTCAGTTGGGTCATGATAACCAGCGCAATGAGGAGAATCAGCAAATTGGCCGACCGAGCCACCCAAACCAGAGAGCGATCGGTGGGCTCTTTTTTTAGCCAAGCCTGGCAAACAAACCTTTTATAGATATCGTTGGTCCAGTATGAGGATCCCCAATTTAGATGAGTGTCGATTGTGGAGGCGAGTGCCGCCAACATAGCGGTCAACATCAGGCCCATGACTCCCGGAGGCAATAGCTCAACCATTCCCCTTACATAAGTGGATTCTCGATCGGCCTGCATGAACTCCTGCGCCAGATTGGAATCCGGCGGAAAGATGATCAACAGTCCCAACCCGAGAGGCAGCCACAGGAGGCTTCTTAGCAAAACCTGTGTGAAGGTAAACACAATAGCTGCGATTTTGGCATCTCTCTCGCTACGGCAGGCCATGGAGCGCTGAGCCAGATAACCGGTCCCATCCGAGTTGAGTTGTATGATCCACTGGAGCGCAAAGAGAAAGAGCAAAGCGAACGAGGCGTTTTTGGCATGGTCCGGAGTAAAGGCAAAAATTTGATCAGGCAGAATCCCACCAGGACCTCCTGAAGCAAATTTCTCGTAGATCTGATCCTTTATGGCCCCCAGTCCACCGGCCTCACCAACAACGATAATGGTGAAGGCCAGTGTTCCCAGTAGCATGATAGCCAACTGGACAACATCGGTTGAGACCACGCTTCTCAACCCCCCAGTGGCGGAATAAAAGGTTGTAACCATCACGATCATGATAATCGAGATAAAATTATTAGCTGTTTTAATCCAGACCCCAGGATCATCTGCTCCACCAGCCGTCAGGGGAACTCCAACCCATTGAACAAAATGAACGGTGGGCTGGTAGATCACGGGTGACAACCACTGATCCCAGAGCAAAAAAGGTTCTGCTATCTTGGCCGCAGCAAATAAGACCCAGGCGAGAACGGTACAATTGAAAATGGTGCCAAAATAGACGGCTTTAATTCCTCGAAGGACGGCCGCAGAGGTTTTTCCGTAGCGTACCTCGGTCAACTCCGCATCGGTGAGCACAGCGGCACGCCGCCAGCTGGAGGCCAAGATAAAACCCATGAGCAAAAAGGCCAAGGCATATATCCAAAGCTGCCAGAGGGCAAAGATACCAGCCGTCGCAATCAGCCCCGTCACCAGCAAGGGAGTGTCGGCTGCAAACTGAGTGGCGGCCATGCTCAGTCCAGCCTTCCATCCAGGAAGGGTCCGACCCGCCAGAAAATATTCTTCTAGATTTTTGGAAGCCTGACCTTTATTCCTAAGACCCGAGCTAATGGCGTAAATGATAAAGGCAGCAATAATTAAAACATCTATCGAGCCCATTTAGACCCCACTCTCCCAAACCCAGGCATTTGTCCGTTCCACAAAACTAAGCGGATATGTTCCCTGACTTGTTCCCTCAACCTGTCTAGTCTGAGGGCGTCACTCCAATTCTCTCCATTTTCGCACTGTGGCAAAATATCTCTACCGCTACCTCCTTCCTAAGGACAGGAGTTATGGAAGAGAAGGCCTTATCCTCAGGATCACAACCTGGCGTAATACTCAGAGCTGTTGTATCCACTAACCATAGAGTCACCCTTAATCGCATAGGCCGTTCTGTGTCAATACTCGGAACCTGTCAATGAAATGAGACACCCATCGTCGCTGAAAGCATTAAGGACTCGCGTAATTCAGGTGGCAGCTTGAAAGTGTCATTCCATATGATATCCTGCTTAGTAATACTAAGCAGGAAGGAGGTGATTCTTTTGCGTACCACCATAACTTGGTCGATATCCCTCCCGCCAAGGCTCGGAAAAGAGGCTGAAAAAGCTGCAAAAGAGGAGAACCGGACCAAGAGCGAACTCATTCGGGAGGCCCTCCGCCGATACCTCGAAGGACGGCGATTTAGAAAGCTCCAATCCTATGGAGCTAAAAGGGCTAGAGAGCTTGGCATCACCACCGAGGAAGACGTGGACCGGCTGGTACATCAGTATCGAGGTCAGCGCCAAAAATCGTGACACGGGTTGTCTTGGACACCAACGTTATTGTCTCAGCACTCCACTTTCCTCAAAGCAGGCTCACGAGAATTCTGGCGTTAGTACAATCAGGAGAAATTGATCTTTTCATTTCCTCATTCATCCTAGATGAAATTGGAGCGGTTCTTGTGAAGAAGCTGGGGTGGAGCCGCGATCGTGCTCAAGACGCCAAGGAACTTATAAGGTCCATGGCTATCGTGGTGGTTGATCCTAAGGAGTTCATCTCAATAGTGAAGGGAAACGATGCTGATAACCGCATCCTTGAGTGCGCTGTTGAGGCGAAAGCGGATTTTCTTATCACAGGAGATAAAGAACATCTGCTCCCGCTTAAGACCTTCCGTGGCGTCCAGACCGTGAGCCTAGCAGAATTCTTAGATCTCTACCCCGAGTGACATCCTGGGTAATGACATCAAGATCATAGGCAGCTACTGGCCGGCGGTCTTCAACACTTCAAGCTTAAATAGATTTTGCAATGGGACTCGCTCGCTGGCGTCCAGGATTTCCAATGCGACAATCTGATCCTTTTCTGTTCCGTGTAGGATAACTCATTCTTTGATCTCTACGCCCCCTACGGGCCGCTTTGAGGAAAACTGGATAAAAGCGGCATCGGCTTTCTTGTCATATTGTACTTTCATTCCCGTTCCCTCCAACGGACTCGCCTCATAAGAAGACAAGGATGGGCTCAAGACGTCCACACGCCTTTAGGATCATACTTTCTCACTACAGCCAGCTCGTCGGCCGAAGGCGGATCGGTCTCTCGAAGATCTTCCTGGATTCGTAGGGGCCAACCGGTCTCCCGTTGAATCTCCTCGACACTCACTCCAGGGTGGGTGGAACTGAGGACCATCTCGCGTGTGACTGGATCGAAAGAGAAAATGCCCAGGCTGGTAATCACCCGGCTCGGCCCCCCTCCACTCAACCGCTCCTGTTCTCGCCAATGCGCTCCGTTTCCATACCCCGCAGAGGTTACAAAATGAACCTTGGGAGGGAATCGGCGTCTTTCGTGATTCATAATGATAATACAACGACTCGCCATGGTTGCGATGTCGGCAGCACCACCGCTCCCTGGAAGTCTTATCCGTTTTCCCTTCTCCTCCACCCAGTGCGTGTTCAGGTTACCAAAGCGGTCCACCTCCGCCCCTCCAATGAAACCCAGATCCACACGTCCGCTCTGGAGCAAGGCCATAACATCCAGGACACTCCCACAGTAAAGGGACCCCGCCACGTTGGGTGGATCGCTTATCGTCAAAAAGGCCTCTCGCGCAGGCCAGTCGCGCATCACCCCGTTCTCAAAGATACCGATGGCTCTTGGGGCATAGATTTCTTTTGCAACAGCAAATCCGAGCAGAGGAAGACGCATACCTACAAAGATTATTTCCCCATCGCGGATTTCGCGGGCCGCAGCTACTACCATCAGTTCCCGAGGAGTGTAATCCATAGCTAGATTTTTACCGAGAAAATGTTCAACAGAACGACTTCGTCACTTGGCGTCCTTTGTGCCTTTGCGAGAATAATCTTTTATCCGAATACCCAAACCCAAATTCAACGGAATATTTCATATATGTATGGTTAGAAGTTGAAACTGACCCGGGGAGAAAAGAGATCTCCCTGGGGTTTGAGTCCCTTTAATCTCTCCTCACCGAGCAGTGCCAGATAGCCTGCGTGATCTTTAACGCTGAAGACCCATTTCTCAAGCCAGCTCAAAGTCCCTTTACGGCTGCGCGACAGGTCGTGGTAATCAAAGTAAAAATCGTCGTCTCTACGGGCATACCCTTGGGCTGGTGAAGGATGCGAACCAAGCGGTTCGTGAATGACTCGGCAAACAAGAAATCCGGGGATGATTGTTCGGTTTGGATCGCTGAGGATATGTTCGTGGGTCACTATCTCCTCACTACTGAGAATCACTTTCTTTGCCGCAAATGCCGCCTCATGGGCAACCCCAAGATTTCCCCAAACATGAGCGTTTCCCTCACAGTCCGACTTCTGCACGTGGAGGATGGCCACATCGGGAACAATGGACCGTACGGCCAACAGTTCTTCACCGCCAAAGGGGCATGTGACGGACCGAAAATGCTCAGCACGACTAAAATCGCTTCCACGCACTGTCTTCGTAGGGAGAAATGACACGCCCATAGCCGCGGCCTTCAAGCCCAGAGCGACAGTGAAGTTCGAATGCTCTTCGATCTCCAGAGGGTACGGTACTCCCTCTTCTGCTGCCCGCCTAAAGTTATGTCCCAACCCTGCGGCCACATTTCCGACCCAGGAGGCAATGACCCGTCGCACGCAACCCGCACCTATGAGCTGGTCAAACTGGATATCGGAGATAGGGGCAATTAACGTGAGGTCCCTTTTCTTCTGTCGAATGATTTCATATCCGGCTGCAAAAGGAATCAGGGATTCAAGGGTGCAGCCCATCGCCACCGCCATACCGTCCTCGATTTCTTCTGTGATTGCCTCCCGGAGACTGCACAGCTTATCCATGGACTCCTATCTACCGACTCAGGCGTATTTCTGCAAGAACTCTTTCCTTACGATCATGTGCAGAAGCGGCACGCTGAGATGAAGCAAAAAGGTTTTACCAAGAGGATGTACCCTAGGAATGGTATTGAAGGGACTTTGAGCGAATTAGTGCGAGGACATGGCCTGAGACGAACGAAATATCGGGGGATCAACCGTGTTCACCTATCACACTACATGATGGGCGCGACCTGCAATATCAAACGATACCTCAATCTAAAGGCCTTTGAGATAAAAACCACTACACATAAGGCCTCTTAAAGCCAAGGAGCGGCATCTCATAGTGTTTCCAAGACTATTTCGGGGTGAGTCCCTACTCTTGGAACGCTTTGGTTTATAGCAGGGGTAATCTCATCTCAAAAAGACGGGGTTTATCAGCAGAATCATGTATTATATCTGACAAGAGATCTAGTGGCCCCTGCCGATTTCCGATACCGATAGCTACAGGCAAAGCTCGCTATTAACCCCGATCCGAAAAAACATTCGAGGTATTTGCGGTTTTGGACACCATATGACAGGAGTTACCGACATTTTGATTTTCGGCCTACAATTATACTAGAGGTGAGTTACCGATTCA
>JACZXR010000622.1 GCA_022571535.1 Deltaproteobacteria bacterium
GGTCTACGACACAAAATCCAGCAATCTCTACCACGTAAACACAGATCCTCTTTAACCGGTCAGCAGATCGTAGGGGAACTCGAAACCATCTTCGCCGCGCTTCAGGGCGAGCTGGAGGGACTCATCGCCTCTATACCCTCCGAGTGGCCTGCCAAGGGATGGGTAAGCTCTCGGTTTGGAAGGCGCCGCTCTCCCTGGACAGGAAAGTCAAAGTTTCATTCTGGAATCGACATCGCCAATCGGAGAGGAACTGCGGTCTATTCACCGGGGGGGGCAGTTGTGGAATTCGCTGGTAAAAACGGAAGGTATGGGAGGACCATTGTCCTAAAACATGGACAGGGGCTCACTACCCTTTACGGACACCTATCTAAGATCCACGTAAAAAAAGGAGATCGTGTCCGCAAGAATCAGAAGATCGGCAATATAGGGAGCACAGGAAAAAGCACGAACCCCCACCTTCATTATGAGGTACGAGTCAACGGCATTCCGATTGACCCGCGTCGACACCTCCTCAAATAAACCCCGCGACCTACTTGAAAAACTGAATGAACACCCAGCGTGGAAACAGGCTTACGTTTGGCATGATTTGTGCTCCTCAAAGATTGAAGATATGCGCTTGATTAACACCTTCCTTTCAGGGTTACTCATCTTTGCTTTTGGTCTTCCTTCATCAGCGATTGACGAAGACGCTCTCAGGGAGAGAATCGCAGAGCACCTTCAGAGAGTAATGGGAGAAGCCAGAATTCAGGAGCCTTCTCCAGATGTAACGACCCGCTTGCCTGAGGTGCCAAGACTATACCGGCGTCTCGTAGACGCCGTCGTATATATTGTAACAGAAGAGGGCATAACGGGATCTGGAACTATAATATCAAGGAGTTTTGGTCTGATCATTACGAATTGGCAGGCCGTTGGAAGCGAGTATGTTGTTGGTGTCGTATTTAAGCCTCCAACCCTCCAAGGCAAAATTTCCTTTAAGAAAGATGATATTTACATCGCTAGAGTTCTCAAAACAGATTCTATCCGCGACCTCGCTCTCCTGGAAGTTATTTCTCCTCCCACAAGTATGATCGCCGTCCCGCTTGGATCCACCTCCCGCCTTGAGGTCGGGCAGATTGTTTTTTCGGTGAGCCATCTCAAAAGTTTGCTCTGGAACTATACCGTAGGGGACATTACCCAGATTCGACCAAAATACGAATGGGCATCAGAAGTCGGTACCTTTCACCGTGCCACCGTGATTCAGATACAGACTCTCGCTGGCCAGGGAAGTTCCGGCGACCCCCTATTTGATGAGAATGGGCATTTCATTGGAGTGTTTGCTGGTACCTCGAGCGTAGGACTAAATTTCGCCATTACCGTTGATGAAGTCCGAGACTTCGTTTTAAATGCTTTACGTCCAACCCTTGCCTTCCCTATGACTTGATAGATTCTTGCGACAATAACAGGAAGCACGCTGATGCTTCCTCTGCATACGCTGATAGTTCACCCTTTCTGCCGACAGCTTCTCCATGAACTCAGCCTCGCTAGTCAACCCCTTCTCGATTAGGAGCTTGGTCAATGCGTCGGCCTGTGCAAGGCTGGATACCAGTAACTCCTGCTGGCTGGAGCACCTTGATGATCCGATGTTTTTTGAGGGATTGCTTCATGTAATAACAGCCTGAATTGCCTATTTGCCCCCTAGTGCCACTTTAAAACGGCTGTCTCAAAGTGTGCCGCCTCCTGCCTTTTCCCGTCGTCTTGTCAGCTAAAGTATAGCTTGACTCTCTCCTTTCGCCATGAAAATCGGTTAATTCACAAGGAGTTGCACCACCATCGGGATTAATTCAAGTTGGCACGTTTTTGGCATTGTCACTTTGAGGAGGGTAAATAGATGACAGATCCGCCTTTCCAAGTAACCAAAAGGACCCTCATGGTAGTTGACGATGGCCCAGATATAATAACCCTTCTCCGCGATAGATTGGAACAGAGAGAATTTAACGTCATGTGCGCCTACAGCGGCTCGCAGGCCCTTGCTGGCTTAGAAAAGCAAAAGCCGGACCTTATTCTTCTCGACATCATGATGCCTGAGATG
>JACZXR010000623.1 GCA_022571535.1 Deltaproteobacteria bacterium
CGACCACGGGGTTTGAACCCCCTGGTCGACCAAAGGGAGGAGCTACCGCCTCTCCCCTTTGGAAACCCCATCGGCTTTGTGCCCGCCTCAGAAGGCGGGGTTTACATTGAACCAATAGACGAATAACAAATAACCCATTCAGCACCAATAAGTCGTCCGGTCGATGGGAATATGCTGCAAGATCTCCCCGGGAATGAAGTTCTCTAGCTTGATCCGTTCCATGGCATCCTCCGGACACTTCGAAACAGGCGAGAACGGACGGTCCAGCGGGCGCGTCGCATCGACGATCATAACCGATGTCTTGATTTCATCCACAAGGGACGGATCCAAGACGTTCCCGCGGAACAGGGGTTGGAGAATCGAGATCTGGAGATGAGGCTGAACCCGAGTTGCAATGGCCCAGAGGATGTCGGTCGGGTTATAGACATCGATGTCCTCATCAAAGACGAATACATTTTTGGTGTGATCAAAGGTGAGCGCCGCCGCAGCCACACGGCCAGGGTCTCCCTCTGCCATCTTCTTGATGGAGATAAACACATTGTAGTGCGCATGACGCCCCATCTTGCAGACTGCCCTCGCACCCGGCACGGCCTCCCGGATCCTCCTCAGGTACGCCCCCTCTCGGGGAAGGTCCATCCATGGCTTGTCGCCTTCCGGAGTAATTACCGACTGGTACATGGCCCCCTTGCGGTAAGTGACAGCCCTAACCTCATAGTGCAAACAGGTTATCAGGCGCTGGGGTCCCAGATATCCCGGCGCCTCACCAAAGGGTCCCTCAACGACGCGTTTCCCGGGAAGGAGCGCCCCTTCAATCACGATCTCGGCATCAGCAGGAATGAGAAGGTCCTCTCCCCAGGTCTCCGAGGGAGTGAGACGCAAAGGCTCCTGGAGATATCCCCCGATAACGTCTAATTCGCTGACCTCAAATGCCCCTGTGTAACAGGCCCCCATATGATAGGCCGGATGATGGCCCAGGACCGTAGCCACCGGACACTCAAGATTTTTTTCCTCATACTCACGGAAGATCTTCCACAAGTGACGGGGCGAGGCGTGCAAAGCAGTGGAATTTCTCGACTTGACCTCCATCCGGTGGTAGGAACAGTTATAGACGCCGTTATTGGGGTCCCGGGAAATTGTGGAGAGGGTTATATAAGGACCACCATCCATATAATGGTGGCGCATGATCGGGATTTCGAAGATGTCTACGTCCTTTCCCACCTTGATCACCTCTTTGACGGGCGCTTCTTTCTTTTCTACGACGATTGGAGCAATCCTTTGGTCCTCCCTCTCCAGACATATCTCCGCCATCCGTTCACGACTCGTCCCTTTGGGCAAGCCTAGCGCAATCTGACACTTGCCCTGCGATATCTCACTGTTCATGACCAGCTTGATCTCGCTGGGCTTACCGTGGAGATTCAAAGGATGGTCAAAGATAAGGATGGGGAACTTTTTCTCCGCGCCCAGATGCTTGATGATAGCAGTGACATCAAAATGGGCAGGGTCCACTTCCTTCTCGATATGTACGATTTCGTTGGGAATCTCTCTACGACAATCTTCCAGAAACGTTCTTAGACTCTTCGCCATTGGTCCTCCTTGGTTATAAAAAGATCTTGGATGGAGTAAAAAAAGTGATGAAAGTTTTTACCCTTAACTCCATTTAATGTCAATGTTTGACGGGCCCTCTGTCGATAAAGTGTGGCTCAGCCTTATACTATGCGTGGATGACGATCTAACACAGAGCTTGAACATTGAGAGCCCTATTAGCATAGAGCCCTGGAGGGCTTGACAACTTGAGCCTCTATGATAATGCCGTCCTAAGGAGCACATCCGGCATGAGCCGCCAATGATGTGGATAATGAATCGTAAGAGAAGGTCGTAAAACCATGGGCAAAGCGGAATTAGGAGAGTGCTATGAGCGGGGGTATTAAAGAGAGTCAGATACGTGTCGTGACACAGGCAGTCGACGCTGCACGCAACGAACTGGTGAATATTGCCTTGGAGTTGCATGCCCATCCGGAACTTAACTACCAGGAGCACTATGCGGCTAGGCTGCTCTCTGACACCC
>JACZXR010000624.1 GCA_022571535.1 Deltaproteobacteria bacterium
GGCGGAAAGCTCCTACCATCAAAACGTCTATATATCAACAGTCCCGCAGGTGAAACCGTAGCTAAGATTTCAGTCAAGAATCACTTGTCTTTGATTTTCTCATGTCTATTAATTTGCAGGCCAGGACGCAATTCAATAGCTCATTAATTGAGTCCTGGGGGTCTAATACCGAGCAAACCCAAGCCCAGAACGGGTTCCAGCCAAATCGGAATTGACAAAATTGTGAATCTGGGTAGGACTCAATTAGTGCGTCGTTTAATTTGCATTTCAGGGATCAGCGTCGAAATCAAGGTGGATGGTCGTTTGGGCGTCAACCTCAACCAGCTTGCTAAGAATTAAAAACAGAAAGGTAGAAATCATTCCGCCCTCTCATTGATCATCCAATGACTTTTCCTTGTATCTGCCGGTCGGATTTTCACAGACGTGCCGGCGACAGCGATGCCTCCGGGCGGGAGGAACCCTTCACAACGGGTTGATCTGTAATAGCCAGGACCAACGCCGCTGCCGCTAAGGCGAGAAGGGCTGCGGAGTGAAATGCAATTGTATAGTCCCCGAGATAATCATAGAGGTAACCGCCTATTAAGGCTCCGAAGGCAGCTCCAACTTGGTGGGATAAAAAGATCCAGCCTGAGAGTTCTCCTACGGAGTAACGGCCGTAAATCTTAGCCGTGAGCGCGTTCGTGGGCGGCACGGTGGAGATGTAATTGAGACCGAAAATAACTGCGAACGCGAAGAAGCCAGGAACGCTCTCAATATAAGGGAGAAAGAGGAGTGAAAGCCCGCGGAGAAAGTAATAGCCTGCCAGAAACCCCTTCTGCCCGAAGCGGTCGCAGAGCCAGCCCGACGCAATGGTCCCTACGATATTAAAAACGCCCATGACGCCGAGCGCTTGGGCCGCCTGAGAGGCATCGAAACCTCTCTCCAGCGCGAAGGGAATTAGATGTGTGAGTACCAGACCAGATGTGGTGTACCCGCATACCCAGAAGCTTCCGGCAAGCAGCCAGAATGGACCTGACCGGATCGCCTCGAAAAGAGGAGTCCGCTCGGCAGCGACCCTTGTGGCTGTTTTCTGGGGAGCTCCTTGCGCCGCTCCATACGGAGCGAGGCCCATGTCCTCCGGATCATTTCGGACAAAGGTCAAGACGAGAGGCAAAACGAGCAGAAGGACACCGAGGCCGAGAACAATGAAGCTCGTTCTCCAGCCGAGCCAGAGCGTGAACGCCATGGCAAGTGGCACAATCAGGAGTTGGCCGGTGCCCAAACCCCCACCAGCGATCCCCAGGACGAGTCCCCTCCGAGCCTCGAACCAGCGTGCGGCCACAGAACTGGCAACAGACATACCCCCGCCACCACTACCCAACGCAGCCAGAATCCCAACCGTCAGAAAGAGCTGCCAGAGCTGATTGACTGCTGCAGTCCCGAGCGTCCCGACACCCAAGAGGACAGCGGCTAGCACGAGCACGCTACGTGACCCCCATCGATCGGCAAGACGACCGACCAGGGGAGCAACGGCGCCGTAGAGAAAGAGGGATAAAGCCGCCACAGCTGAAAGCGTTGTCCGGGCCCAGCCGAATTCTGCCTCCATTGGTTTGATGAAAACTCCAAAGGAGGCGCGTACGCCTGAAGCGACCATGAGAAAAACGGTGACGCAGCCCAACACAACCCAGGCATAGTGGGCGCTCTCACGGCTCGTTACCGATGCTGTTTCTCGTTCCGATTTCATCCGAATCGTTTGCGTATGCGTCTATTAGCCCAGAAGAGATCAAAAGCCAAGTCCAGAACGGCTCCGAGCTCTAAGAGAATTGACCAAATCGTGAATCTGGCTAGGACTCAATTAAAGCGTCGATTAATTGTGTTCTGTGGTGAAATTGGCCTGTAAGAGCCTGCCAAGACACTGCTTTCTAGCCTATTGACACACACTCCTAGACTCTACTAGAAGAGCAAGCTAAGAAGTAAGAGAAAGCCTCCCCCCAACATTGTAAGGCTTCCAGTGTGATGTGAGGCCAAATAGAGATAGGCCGTTATCGGATACTTTCTGCCCCAAAATGAAGGACGGGC
>JACZXR010000098.1 GCA_022571535.1 Deltaproteobacteria bacterium
GATTTCACTTTGTGTCCTTCGTGCTCTTCGTGGTGATATTTCTCTCTTGCTGAAACAGATAAGAGACTGCGGCTGGCTTCACTGGCCTGCTAAACCGTCAGCTCCTGTGACATGTGATAGTATTTGTTTACCACGAAGCACACGAAGATCACGAAGAATTTACAATCAAATTATATCGGCCCCTGCGTTTCAAACCCCGTGGCCGATATAACTTGATTGCCAGTGGAGGTGCGATCACGTGCCTCCACTCGCTCGTCTAGGCACGAGGTTTTATATTCTGATATTCGTCCGCAAGCCGCTTTCTTTCGTGACCTGATAGGCCCTCCACAATCCTCATACTTGACCATCCTCTGTTAAATCCATCCCTGATCTTCTTTATCGCCTTTTCTAACTTCCCTTCAAGTTCCAGATCATAGAGGATGGATCTATCTATCCTGCACCTCGTAATGAGCCTCGAGGCTAAGTTCACTTCCTCTTGAAGTTCCCCTCTCCTTGATTTTTGTATACTTTCTCGGGAGGCTTTGTTTTTCCGAAGCGTCTCACATTTTTTTCCATGGCAGGAGTATTCCCGATGATTCTCACTAACAAAGAACGCATTGCAGAATCGGCATTGCTTCAGTCTCCAAAATCTTCCCGCTTGAAGCGATGCGGCGATCTTTCCGAAGAACAGGTTCAGCTCGGCATCACGCGGTGACGACCACAAGAAAAACGGCTTTTTGCCGGCAACGACATGCGAATACCATAAGGTCTTCAATTCGCTGAGTCTCTCCGCTAGTGACACTGCCGCTTTCTGAACACGCTCAAAAGAAGCTGTCTCCCAGTTCACAATCGGCTCTATGAGCGCACGCACCTCCTCATTTCCTCCGCTGTTTAAGAACTTGGCCAGCATTTCCTCAACATCCGAGACTCTGCCATCCCCTGAAAGGGTAGTTTTGTATAGCCTTGGGTGTGTCCTGGAGCCAGCCTCCAGAGCTTCCGGTATGGTCTCCCCGTGCTTCTCCCTCCGCAGTTTGACCAGATGGTCTACTTTCATCCCCGCATCGAGAGAAGATAATCTCTCTCTATTTGTTCTGGTCGGCTGCCTTTTCATACTAAATGATGCTAGCAGTGAACCGTTTCATATGTGATCGTATTGTATCTTAAAGCCTGGATTATAAAAAATAAATTCTTCACCATGTGGCCCAGTCAGGATTATCAACGCCGAACGTCGCAGCAGCAACGATTAATCGGAAAACCCTTTTTTTGCTATTGCCTTTATCCTATCCATTTAGTTATTGTCATGATGATGATGTCACACTGTCAACCCGTTTCGTCTAGCTGATATTCTAATCAAACATCGCCTGGTACCATACCCTGTCCGCCGATAGCTCCTCATGAACTCAGCCTCGGTGATTAGACCCTTCTCGATTAGGAGATTTGCCAGGGCGTCGGTCTGCGCCAGACTGGAAACCACCAACACCTCCATCGTTACCCCTCCCTGCTTGTCTACTGTTCCCGGATTGCCTCCTAATTGACTCGCCTACCTGAAGCTTATAACTATGCCTTGCCCTCGCTGCAAGGACCAGATCCTCAACCTCCCCGCTGCTGAAATAGCCGGATAGGCTTGCAAAAGTGAAGCTCCCCGCGATCCCGCACGGGGCATTCTGGCGAAGGAGAGTAAAGACCCACCAACCCCTTGCCTGCAAATTTGCCCCTCGTGCCAATTTGAAACGGCTGTCTCAATGTGTGGGCTTCCTCGCCTTTTCTCGCCGCCCTATCAGCTTAACGTTGATTTTGCCCCTCCCATTCTCATTAAAACTGGTTGATTTACAAGGAGATGCACCACTATCGGGATAAAACCAGGTTGGCACGTTCTTGGCTACTAATCTCTTAGAGGAGATCAAATCGGTGACAAATTCGCATTTCCCTGCAACCAAAAGGACCATTATGGTCGTTGACGATGAACCAGCGGTAGTGACCATTCACCATGTTATGCTGGAACAGCAAGGATTTATCGTGAGGCAAAGCTACAGCGGCCTGGAGCTCTTTGCTAGCTTGGAGGAGCAAAAGCCTGACCTCATTATCCTCGACGTAATGATGCCTGAGATGGACGGCTTGGAGGTGTTGAGGCGACTCAAGGCCGCGCCGGAGACCTCGTCTATTCCCGTGATCTTGCTAACGGCACTAGACGAGTATGAGGATTCACTGACAGGCTACAAAATGGGGGCTGATTATTACATCGCGAAGCCCTTCACAAAAACTCAAATGATGACGGCCATCGATCATCTCTTGAACGAAGGTCGAAGGCATTATGTAGAATGCCTATATAAAGGTCAATACAGTAACGTCCAAGACAAGGTAGCGATCCACCAGAATATTATCTTAGGCGAGAACTAGCTCAAAAGGCTTATCAGTCAAATTTTCAGGTAAGTGTCGTCCTGCTGGGTACAACTTGGCCTCTCCAGCCTTCCCGCTGATCTACTCCGTCTTCTCATCAGGGAACGTGAATTTGCCCCGCAAATCTGTCAGGTTCAATGGGCCTATGAAACATTATAAGTCGTTTAAGGCAACCGTTCCGTATCTCCTGGTATATTTATCGCTCTTCACGTTCCCTGTATGGGCGGATACCCCCATCGTGCTGATTAAGTCCGCAGTGGACCAGGCAATTAATACTCTAACGGACCCCTACCTCCAAGGCGAGGATAAAGAAGAGGAGCGCCGAACACTCTTACGCCAGATCATTCTCTCCCGCTTCGATTTTAGAGAGATGGCCAAGCGTTCCCTCGGGACTCACTGGCTCAAACGAACCCGTGAGGATAAAAGCGAATTTGTTCGCCTCTTCACCAATTTTGTAGAAAAGGTATACCTAGGCAGGATCGAGTCTTATAATAACGGTGAGAAGTTTATCTACGCCAATGAGAGAATAGAGGGGCCCAATGCCGAGGTGCGTAGTAAGATTCTGACGTCCAAGGGCGAAGAGTTCCAAATAAACTATAAGCTCCATAGGGTAGGAAAGGAGTGGAAAATATACGACGTCGTGGTTGAAAATATCAGCCTGATCAGTAATTACCGCTCACAGTTCAACCGGATCATCACCAAGACCTCCTACGATGAGCTTGTCTCTATGATGAGGCAAAAGCTCTCGAAGACCACAAAAAAGTGAGATGGTTAGCGCTAAATGAGCTGTTTGCTGTCTTACGACTACACTGGACGCAAAGACCGAGCTGTTTATGACGCTCTCGATACTTTTTATTTATCTCTAGCCGCGCCATCCTACTTCAAGGGATACCGTTTAGCCCTCTTCTGGGCGCATAGTCTGTGAAACTTTATACCAGCTCTGCCATACCGCTCTTCTGGCTTGACTAGCTTTTTACACTCGCCGCAATAAAGAGGATGCCGCTTCATCCACCGTTCCCTCAACTTTTTCAAGCAGACCTTGCAATACGTCTTACCTTTACTCGCTTTTCGACTACACCAGATACAAAGCTTAAGCCTTCGATGTTGTTCTTGGTATCGCCTATTACGTTCCAGTTGTGGCATCCCGAACCACCCACTTAGCTTTTACGTGCTTTTCCCTAGCACCAATCTCCACCCAAGCTTAAAGCCGCATCTACAATAGGTGGCATCAATTGGTGACACTTTGGCTGACAATCACAGTGCAGCTAAAATTATTTCTGTTCCTCCTCACATTTTGCGAATAAGGATCCATTTTTGTACGAGTCACCGATAATTATTTCTCTCTTGTGAAAAGGAGCCCCGTGCAATTATTTAAATTTCCAGGACTTTCTGTTTTACAGGAAATGGCCCAAATTGGCACGATCCATGCTCTATAAATTTCAGACAGGACATCACGGACATGCACAAATCTTACTCGATCCTTATTGTTCCGCGGCAGGGAACACGGATAAGGCATCTGGTCGTATCCAGAAGGTCAATTCGTGTTCTCACATTCACGGTGCTTACCCTG
Source organism: Deltaproteobacteria bacterium (assembly GCA_022571535.1). Lineage (GTDB taxonomy): Bacteria > Desulfobacterota > Binatia > UBA9968 > CAXXLF01 > JACZXR01. Next base: position 3,947 of record JACZXR010000098.1, read on the forward strand.
CTGGGGCTCAGTGTGTGGCTGCTAGCTGATTATTTCTGGATGAAGCTCGAAAGGGAAGAGATTAGGGATGGTCGCAGAAAAAACCGGCGGGACAGGAACATAGATAGGGCCTGATGCACTCTGAGGCTGATGTCTGCTACGTCAAAGGGCTTTACGATGTAATCAAAAGCTCCGGTTTCTTTTGCGGCAAGGGCCGTGTGCGCCGTTTTCAAGGCCGTGAGGATGATGACCTGGCAATGGGGATTGAGCTCTTTAATCCGCCTGAGAACGTCAAGCCCACCAACTCCGGGTAGTCGGATGTCTAATAAGACTACCTCAGGGCTTTCCTCCTGAGCCTTTTTGATTGCAACTTCGCTCGAGGCCGCTTCTAGAATCCGGAAGTCCCTGTTAAATATCATTCGCAAGGACTCTCTAACCCCAGCCTCATCATCAACAATTAACAGCGACGGCCGGCTCATAATTCTCCATTTCAGGAATTCGTACCAAGGTCGGAGAAACGGAAATACAATTAAAATCAATTACTAAAATCTCCTTCGAATTCTAGTAGGAGCCAATTTGCGGCGGTATATTACAAGAAATATTATCCTTAAGAGAACAGGACGACCATCAAACGATATCGTCATCTCCTGAGCATCTGGGTCGATGTTGTCGACGTAGACAATGTCGCCGTTAAAGACTTCCTTGTCGTAATCGTTGTTGGTCTGCATAACTTTATCGCCAGGACGATAGGTGTAGCCGAACCTTTCGACCGTTGGGCAGTCCTGATCGGAGTTGAGCGCTGCCTGTAGCTCCACCATCAAAGACCGAGCACCGACAGATCCCCGGTTCATTGGGCACAACACTTGGATATCACGGATCGGATCGAGACCGAACCGCCTGGGTATCCGGTGGCGGACAACCTCGACGATCTTGTTCCGGGCATCCTCGGGATCATCGCTCTCGACAAAATAAAACTCGCTTGGCACACCACCTTTCGGAACCTCCAGGTTGGGCATCTGCCCGGCATTGACCAGGTGAGCGTTGATTACGATCTGGCTCTCAGCGGCCTGACGGAATATCTCGGTTAACCTGGCCGCCAGCACAGCATCCGAAGCGATGATGTCGGCCAACACCTGTCCCGGTCCCACAAAGGGGAGCTGATCGACATCCCCGACCAGCATGAGCGCAGTCCGATCCGATAAAGCCTTTGTCACCGATACCATAAGAGGCACATCTACCATGGAAGTTTCATCGACCACCAGAAGATCGCAGTCGAGGGGGTAGTCGAGACCACGTTTGAAGCCACCGCTCTGCGGGTCGAACTCCAGCTGCCGGTGGATCGTCTTGGCGTCCATGCCTGTACTCTCGGAGAGTCGCTTGGCCGCCCTTCCTATAGGTGCCGTCAGCGCCACCTTCACGTCCTTCGTCACAAGGATGCGAAGGATCGCGTTAACGAGCGTTGTCTTGCCGACTCCAGGACCGCCGGTGTTAACTGTGACCTTCGATTTAATTGCCTTGCGCACCGCCTCGTGCTGACTGTCGGCCAGAGTCACACCGAGCTTCCTCTCCACCCAAGGGATAGCCTTCTCGGTGTCGATGTCAGGCCACGACGGCTTTCCCACAGACAACGACTTGATCCGGTCGACAATTTTCCCTTCGGCGTTCCAGAGGTAGGCGAGAAAGATACATCGACGCTCTTCGATCGTGTCGGCGATCACCGTCCCGTCTTGGAGTTCTTGATTGAGAGCATCGGCGAGGATTTCACGAGGGATCTTCAGCAGTTCCTCCGCCATGGGGAAGAGGTCGTCCTCCGGCAGACCGCAATGCCCCTCTGATACGGCTTCCGTAAGGGTGAAAGCTATCCCAGCTCTTGCCCGCATCATTGAGGTCCTGGAGACGCCTAGCTTTTCTGCGATCTGATCTGCCGTGCGGAAGCCAATACCCCGAATGTCACGGGCCAGGCGGTAGGGATTTTCGCACACCAGGGGGATCGCGTCTGCCCCGTAAGTTTTGTAGATGCGAACGGCTCTTGAGGTCCCGACCCCATAGGATTGCAGGAACACCATAATCTCTCGGATCGCCTTCTGGTCATCCCAGCCCGTGACGATCCTCTGGACCCGCTTCGGGCCGATTCCGTCAAGTTCCTTCAGACGATTGGGCGCCTTCTCGATGACATCGAACTCGTCTTCGCCGTATGCCTTTACGAGTTTTCTGGCAAAGTGCGGGCCGATCCCCTTGATGAGTCCGCTGCTGAGGTATTTCTCGATTCCTTCGAGGGAGTTCGGTGGTGCCGTCTTGAGCAGCTCGGCCTGGAATTGAAGGCCGTGTTCGCGGTGATTGGTCCATCGGCCGCTGGATTGAATGTACTCACCTGGCTGGACCAATGGAGTCTTGCCCACTACCGTGATAAGTTTTCGGTGCCCGCGGACCTTCACTTGTAAGACGCAGAAGCCACTCTCCGGACTGTGAAAGGTCACCCGCTCGACGACTCCCTCGAGAGGTTCACGATCGGGCGATGTCTGTATTCTCTTGTCCTTCCAGCTCAATACCGCCATGGGAGGCCATCATACTCCTGAAAATCCTGAAATGAAAAACAGCGGCCCGATGTGGACCGCTGCAAGGGTAGAAGCAGTGCCAGCTTGCATGGGGTCAGAATGGGGCAGACCTTAGGGATCTTTTCGGTGGTCTCCCTTTCCTCAGGGCATGGTAGAGCGTCTCTCCTACCCTACGAAGCGCTGCGGGTCAAGGGATACACTCATGCCCGCAACGGAGACAAGTTAGCTTCTTGATCCTCGCAATTTTCACTGCCTCAATATCTAGTGCATAGGTAAAACTCCATACCACGGGCTTACATCTGTGGCTTTGGAGCGCGGACCTTTGGGGAAGTCCAGAATATTCATTCCCGCTCTCACGTGCGGGGCGTTCTGTGGTACGGGGTAAACTTTTCTCAATAAAGAAGATTTGAGTGAAGATTTGGTATCACGGTGATGACAGGGAAGGTTTGGACCTCGGCGAATACCGGCTGGCGGGGTCAAACAGTAGTATGTAAACTTTGGGATGTTGTTCCCTCTTTATTTTTCCAGTGCGTCAGAGGCGAAAATGAGTCAATTCTAATTGGGCCCGGACCCGTTCTGGACTGGGTTTGCTCTATGTGAAATCGCTGTCATAGAAGCTATTTAACTGCATTCCGCGCTCCTGTAACAGAAAACGGCCTGACGACAGAGCTGCTGCCCAGGTTTCCAGCTGACGGGAGAAGGGGGTCTGGGTTGCGACCAAACTGTCCTCCTTATATTTTTTGGTTTTAACCTAAACGAGAAACTACCAGCGGGAACGTTCGCCACCGCCACCGCCTCTCCCCCTGCCTCCTCCTCCTCTGTTGTCTCTGAAACCACCACCGGACCTTTGTTCCTGCGGCCTTGCCTCATTGACGGTCAACGTCCGCCCCTCAAGTTGCGTTTCGTTAAGGGCCTCGATCGCTTTTTGCGCCTCGCCACCGGAACTCATCTCCACGAAACCAAAGCCCCGTGACTTACCGGTGAATTTGTCCGAGATCACCCGGGCAGACTCTACGGTCCCGTGCTCCTTAAAAAGCTCCTCGAGCTTACCGTCAGTTACCGAAAAAGGTAGCCCGCCAACGTAAAGCTTATTACCCATATTCTCCTCCTTTTGGAGATTGTTAACGTCTTCAACCCTGTAATACTGACTACTAATAGGAGCAGAACATGGAGAC
>JACZXR010000099.1 GCA_022571535.1 Deltaproteobacteria bacterium
CCTGATTCAAATTTCTATTCTTGAGCTTGCGAAAGTCACCCCACAGATCAAATAGTCCGAGCCCCACAATGGCTAGGGTCACAAGCTGCTCTATGGCTATGAGCACATACCCGATGCCTCGCAAGAAAAGAGGAACCTTTTTGTGATGAAAGAAATAGGCCACAATGGCCAAACCCTGAAAGAAGTAAAAGGGGGCAATGATTAGCAGAACGTTTAAAGCCAGGGTATAGAGTCCCCAATCAGCGGGAAGAAAAAGACAAAACGCCGACAAGATAAAACACCAGATCACAGGCTCAGGAGACCTCCATTCCTTGGGGTCCCCAAGGGAATAAAAAAAGGCCCGGTGCTGGGGGAATCGATAGGATAGAAGCACGAGATTGATGAGAACGATAGTTACAAAACTCATAAAGGCAAGGGCCGGCATGATCTGTAAAATCAAATCAATGATCTGTGTTGAGCGTTCACGAGCCAGTTCGATGGTTTCAGGCGAAATTCCTGTTTTCTCATAAATTCTCAATGAGACATCCAGGTTCTCTCTGAGGGCATTGCCGGTGACTTCTCGGAGTTGGGATAGTGATCCGAAAATGGCTAACAAGAGTGTAGAGAGGGCAACGAACATAACTGTGGCGGTACCAACCACGACTAGGTCTATAGACCACCCGCGGCCAAAAAAGTAAAAAAACAGTACCACCATAAGGGCGAGGAGTAGAAACCCAACGGTCACTTCTTTCCCCCCGAACAGGAACAGTAACAGGCTTACTGTGAGCAGTATGGCGAATGCAGGTCCCCTACCGTATTTCACACCGAAGGCGAGTGAAGGTTGTGGGACAAGAGGAATCAAAAGAATCCCCACCAGCGGGATCGATAATCCGGACAGGTAGAGAACCACCGTGGCACCGAGTGCGAGGATAAAACTCTTCGCAGGTCCTAACGGATTCATAAGATCAATGGTTTTGCTTTTAGGAAAGCCGGCTCAGAATTTGGCCGTAGCGAAGGGGAGCAGAGCAACGATCCGTGCCCTCTTTATCGCAGCAGCAAGGTGACGTTGGTGCCAAGCACAGGACCCGGTAATTCGACTGGGAATAATCTTTCCCCTATCAGTGACAAACTGGGCCAAAAACCTTCCGTCCTTATAATCGTACTTCAGCTCTTTGTCGGAACAAAACCGGCACACCTTCTTGCGGCGGAACATGGACCGGCGTCGGCCAAGCGAATCATCATCTCGATTTTCTCTTTGTGGTCTATAAGCAGCCGCCATTTCTACCTCTCGAAAACACCTTGCGGACCTGACCCGGCCTCGGTCATCTCTGTGCCGGATCCTCCCTCTGCCTCCCGGGTACTATCTTTAGATGCTCGGGTTGAAGGGTCATCCAATTCCTCGTCCAGACGCACTGTGAGATACCGCAATATGCCCTCGTTCAGCTTTATATGACGCTCCAACTCGTCCACGGTACCTCTAGTGGCACGGTGTCGCATAAGAACATAGTATCCTTTTCTCTGCTTGAGGATCGGATAGGCCAGTTCCCTAAGCCCCCACTCTTCCACCTCGTTAACCTCAGCGCCCAGATCCTGGATTATCTTCTTAAACTTGTCTGTAAACTCCTTCACCTCTTCACCCCGATCCGGGCGGACGATAAATATTGTCTCGTAAAGCGTCAAGCTGTTCTTCTCTTTCATGATAAGATTACTATCATAGGAGATAAGCCTTTACAATTCGTCCCCCCCCCCTTTGGATATCCATCCCCTCTCTAAACCAGCAACGGTGCGATCACCAGAGCCACCACTGACATCAGCTTGATAAGAATGTTCATCGAGGGGCCTGCAGTATCCTTAAAGGGGTCCCCTACGGTGTCCCCCACAACGGCCGCTTTGTGTATCTCTGATCCTTTTCCCGCGCCTTTTATCTCGCCCCTTTCAATGGCCTTCTTGGCATTATCCCATGCCCCTCCTGAATTCGCCATCATAAGGGCGAGCAGGACCCCGGTAACCAGGGCCCCTGCCAACATACCGCCAAGGGCAGCGGGGCCAATGAGAAATCCCACGCATACCGGCGAGAATACCGCCAAAAGGCCTGGAACAACCATTTCTTTGAGTGCGGCACGGGTAGATATATCAACGCAACGGGCCGTATCGGGCTTGACCCCCTCGCGGCCTTCCAATAGACCAGGGATCTCTCGAAACTGCCGCCGAATCTCTGTGATCATGTTTCCTGCTGCCCTGCCCACTGCCGTCATAGTCAGCGCAGCAATCAGGAAAGGAATGACCCCACCGATAAAGAGTCCGATCACAACATTCGGGTCTGTGAGTAGGATCTGAAGGCCTTTGCCACCCTTGCGCAAAAGCTCTGCATCCACAGTGCCAGTATAGGCAGAAAAGAGGGCAAGGGCTGTCAGCGCCGCTGATCCAATGGCAAAACCCTTCCCGATAGCCGCTGTAGTATTTCCCAAAGCATCCAGGCCGTCGGTGATTTTTCGCACCTCGGGGCCAAGGGAGCACATCTCTGAAATACCTCCCGCGTTGTCCGCTATCGGGCCGTAGGCATCGACGCTCATGGTAATCCCAACGGTGGCCAGCATGGCCACGGCGGCAAGACCGATCCCATAGAGTCCAGCCGAAAAATGAGATATAAAGATAGCCAGACAAATTACCAATACCGGCAAGGCACAGCTCTCCAACCCTACAGCCAACCCTTGGATCAAATTAGTAGCGGATCCCGTACGGCTCGCTTCGACGATGCGGTAGACCGGTCTGGAGGAGGTATAGTATTCCGTAATCAACCCGATCGCGATACCGCCCAGAGAACCTGAAACAACAGCCCAGAATACCCCTAGGCTTATCCCGTAGATTCGAATGAGAAAAAAAGCTCCGATAAGGAAGAGAATGGTGGTGATAAAGGTGGACCCCCGCAGGGCTGCCTGGGGACTGATTTTTTTCAAAATGCGCATGGAAAATATCCCGACCAGAGAGGCGATAAGCCCTATCAACGCCAGAATGATGGGAAGGGCCATGAAGGGCAGCCTGGACACACCCTGAGACGAGGCAAAAAGTGTTTTCAGGGCGGCCTCGGGCTGTGTTGCTGCAATGGCTAGGGTGGCGATAATGGAACCCACATAGGATTCAAACAGATCGGCTCCCATCCCAGCGACATCCCCGACATTATCCCCTACATTGTCTGCAATCACTCCGGGATTGCGCGGATCGTCCTCGGGTATCCCGGCCTCTATCTTGCCGACCAGATCTGATCCCACGTCCGCAGCTTTAGTGAAGATACCACCACCGACTCGGGCAAAGAGCGCAATAGAACTGGCGCCCATGGCAAACCCACTGATGTATTTCGCCGCCTCAGGATTTCCAAAAAGGAGATAAAACACCCCGACCCCCACAAGACCCAAGCTAGCAACGGAAAGACCCATGACCGAGCCTCCGTTGAAGGCCATAAGGAGGGCCTCCCCCTCGCCCTGGTCCATGGCGGCCTGCGAGGTCCTGACATTAGCCCGGGTGGCTGCCTTCATGCCCGAATATCCCGCCAGGACCGAAAAGAGGGCTCCGCTCAAAAAGGCAATGGCTGTTTCAACCCCAAGCTGCCAGGCCAAGAGGATGGCAACTAGGAGAACAAAGATGGCGAGAATTTGATACTCCCGCTTCAAGAACGTCATCGCCCCCTCATAGATAGAATCAGCGACAGCCTGCATCTTTGCACTCTTCACCGGAATACGGAAAATGCTCCGATAGATCAAAAATCCGACCAGTAAACCACCGCCACCAAAAAACGGAACCCAAGTTACCAATCCATCCATAGATGCTCCTCTAATTTGCTCGATTATACTTTTCCATTGTCCGATGAGGTCCATCTGCCAGAAGACTCCCAATGGCCTCTGCAGCTCTTGATACGACCTCGTCTGCGAGGTCGGTCTCCTCCGGGAGAAAAGGCTTTAACACGTATTCTGAGGGATCGACCCCGGGTGGGGGGTGTCCGATACCCAGACGGACACGAAAAAAATCCTCCTCCCCCAGGGCCTCCATTATCGAGCGCACTCCTCGATGCCCGCCCGCCCCTCCACTAGGGCGCATGCGGATACGTCCAAGAGGCAGGTCCAGATCATCATAGATTACTACCAGGTCCTGCGGCACTGCTGGAAGGTAGCGGAAGAGAGCCCTTACCGCCTCACCGCTCCGATTCATATAGGTTTGGGGCTTAACCAGAAGGATCTTTTCACTATCCATTTGCCAATGACCAATGAGAGATTGATATTTTTTCCTCTCCATCGTAATCCTTCTCTGCGAGGCAAATCGGTCCACCACCATAAAGCCTAAATTATGCCTGGATCGCTGATATCGCCTACCAGGATTACCTAAACCCACAACGATTTTCACGCAGAATGCCAGACGGACGAGAGGAGTACGATAGACTAAGAGCCTTTACTCTCCGTCTCCTTCTCCTTGTCTACGGCAGGCGTAGGGGCCTCAACTCCCTCTGGAGCAGCCAAGGGGGCTTCTTCAACCTTGGGTGCCTCCTCGACGATCGGGGCCGCCACAGTGACAAGGGTTGTAGCTACGTCAATAGGAAAGAGAACACCCTCCGGCACCTGGAGATCCCTCACATGAACAGAATGCCCGATCTCCAGAGAAGTAACGTCGACATTGAGAAACTCAGGGATGTCCATAGGTAAGCATTCCACTTCGATCTCGCGCAGGATCGGTTGCAGGATGCCTCCCTGGATCACTCCTTTCGGCTTACCGACAAAGTGAAGAGGGATCTTGACCAAGATTTTTTGTGTCAGATCTACCTCGTATAAATCAAAATGAAGGATTTCCCCTGTTACAGGATGAAACTGCACATCCTTGATCAAGGCAACCTTGCCCCCTAGGATGGGGGATTTCGACCTCATGCGAATGAGATGGGACCCTTCCAGCTCGGGAACGCTACCCAACAACTCTTTTGTGGTTACCTGTAAAGGTATAGGGTTCGTCTTGGGACCGTACAAAACCCCAGGTAGCTTTCCCTCACGACGCAGCCGTCCCGCAACGCGCTTGTTCCCCACCTCACGCGGATCAACTGAAACTTCGATAGTCTCCAACGAAACTCACCTCCTTCAACAATATGCTTTCCCTGCTCAGACGAAAAGAGAACTGACCGACCTCTCCTGGTGTGTGCGGCGAATAGCCTCGCCAATGAGGCTGGCCACCGAGAGGACCTTGATTTTCTTGCATCCCTGCGACTCCGGGGTTAGAGGAACCGAATTTGACACGACCAACTCCTGTAACGGAGAATCGTTGATTTTTTTAATCGCTGAGCCCGAGAGAATCGGGTGGGCACAACAGGCAAAGATCTTACTGGCACCCGCCCTCTCCAGGGCCTTAGCAGCCATGGTTAAAGTTCCCGCAGTGTCCACCATATCATCCAATAAAACGGCCACCTCCCCTTCGACCTCGCCGATAATGTTCATCTCTTCCACAACGTTAGCCTCGACCCTCCTCTTATCCATGATCGCGAGCGAGGCGCTAAGCCGTTTCGCAAAGGCCCTTGCCCTCGGCACCCCACCCGCGTCGGGCGAGACAATCGTCACCTTTTTGTTATTCAATCGGCGCCGCAAATATCGGAGCAACACCGGCGCTGAATACAGGTTATCTACCGGGATATTGAAAAATCCCTGGATCTGACCCGAATGAAGATCCATCGTTAGAACACGAGACGCCCCTGCAGTCGTGATCAGATCCGCCACCAGCTTTGCACTGATAGGCACCCGAGGATTCACCTTGCGGTCTTGTCTGGCATAGCCGTAATAAGGCATCACGGCAGTAATCCTTTTAGCCGAGGCCCGTTTGAAGGCATCCATCATTAGCAGCAACTCCATCAAGTTGTCGTTCCCAGGCGCACATGTGGACTGGATCACAAAGACATCGCCCCCGCGGACATTCTCTTTGACCTCAACCTTGGTCTCCCCATCGCTAAAGGTTTCAACGATCGCCTTACCCAGCGGGACCTTGAGATAGCGACAAATCTCCTGAGCCAGGGGGAGATTTGAATTTCCGCCAAAGACCTTCAGTGCATCCAGCCCTTGAGGCATTACTTTAAGCCACCCTTACAGAAAAAGGATAATCATCTTCTCGGACATTCACATCGATTGAGGATTTTAAGATTCACCGTGGAAAGGGAATTTGGCTGGGCGGGAAGGATTCGAACCTTCGATACCGGATCCAAAGCCCGGTGCCTTACCGCTTGGCGACCGCCCAACTCCGAATCCTCTACCGCATCGCCTCTACTCGACGTCTACCCCTGATCGGGCCGCCTCCCTGTGTCAGCGAGCATCTTCTCGTACTCCGCAATAATCTTCTCCTCAATCATTCTGCGCGTCTCATTGTTGAGGGGATGGGCAATGTCTTTGTAGGTGCCATCCTTCCGCCTCTTGCTGGGCATAGAGACAAAAAGCCCTGTATTTCCGCGAATAATCTTGAGGTCCCTGACCACAAAGCAGTGGTCAAAGGTGATCGTTACATATGCCCTGAGCTTATCTTCATCTACTGGAAAGACCCTAACCTCAGTGACATCCATGGGGACCTCCTTGCCGCCGAAATAACCGGCGGACAGGTAGACAGGCCCTATCTTAAGTCAATGAGCGCACTAGATAAGCCCGGACCCCCTCCTCCTCACGCAAGCGACGAAAGGCCCTTCTGGCTCCTTTTTCCGCAGCAAAAATTCCAAAGACCGACGAACCGCTCCCCGACATAAGAGCCCCAAGAGCGCCCTCCTGAATCAGCCTTTCTTTCAAAAAAGCTATCTGGGGATAGCGACGAATGGTTACCCCTTCCAGGTCATTCACCAGAATGGGCACCAGCTCTTCAGGACCCTGAAAGTGAACCTTTAAGCTAGTATTCTTATTGAGTTTTGTCAACTTCAAATCCAGATTCTTGTATACCCACCGAGTGGAGACCGGGAACCCGGGGTAGAGGATGACCATCCACAGTCTTGGAAAGAAAGACAGCGGTTTTAGCTGGTCTCCGATCCCCCGAGCCCTAACCACACGTCCATGGACAAAGAAGGGTACGTCGGCACCCAACGTAGCAGCCATGGGAATCATCGAACTCTTATCCCAACCGAGCCGGAGGAATCGATTCAAGCCAAGCATCGTAGCTGCGGCATCGCTGCTACCCCCACCCAGCCCTGCCCCAACGGGGATTCTCTTTTGGATATGGATGTGGACCGGATCATGCACCTCTCTCCGGCCAAGCAAGAGAGAAGCAGACTTATAGGCCAGGTTTTTCCTTCCGGCCGGAACCAGGGGATCATCGCAAGTAACGGTCACCTCCCCCTGAGCTTTCTTTCGCCGGGCGATTTGAATCTCATCATAGAGGCTGATAGGGACTATTATGCTATCAACAAGATGGTATCCATCAGCCCTCTTTCCCACTACTCTAAGGTAGAGATTCACCTTCGCCGGTGCGAGAATTCTCATTCTCACCCCTAGCTAACACAGCGCCCCAGGGGATGCCAGCCTGGAATAGTATTGAGCGTTAGCCCCGATCCGACATTAATCAGTCAAAGAAATCTTCCCTGATGAGCATCAGACCGCGACAAATACCTGTTTCAAGCATGAATCAGCAACTCACCTTTAGTATAGTTGTAGACCGACGATCAAAATGCCGGTAACTGGTGT
>JACZXR010000625.1 GCA_022571535.1 Deltaproteobacteria bacterium
TGCACGCGCAGCGAGGGATTCGGTGAAGAGGTCAAGCGACGGATCATGATCGGGACTTACGTTTTGAGCTCCGGTTACTATGACGCTTACTTCTTAAAGGCCGGCAAGGTTCGCACTCTTTTGAGAAACGATTATCTGGAAGCCTTCAAGAAGGTGGATTTCCTGGTGGGACCCACCACTCCCTCACTTCCCTTCATGATGGAAGAGAAGAAGACCGATCCGCTGGAGATGTATCTGACGGACATCTATACGGTGACGGCCAATCTGGCTGGCATCCCGGGTCTGTCCATGCCTTGTGGCTTTAGCCAGGAGGGCCTTCCCATTGGCCTGCAAATCCAGGCTCCTCACTTTCAGGAAGCAAAGCTCCTGCGTCTGGCTCATGCTTTGGAAGATGCACTGGCGGTCGAAAGACCCGAACTAGCGGTGTGAAGCAAATTCCAAATTCTAAATCCTAAATTCCAAACAAATTCTAAATTCCAAATTTCAAACAAATTTAAAATCTCGAAATAGCTCGCTTCGCTCGCCTTCCAGGCTCCAAGTTTCAGGTCCGAAGTTCGGTTTGAGATTTGAAACTTAAAATCACTACTGTCCGGTTAAAAGTCAAATAATATCAACTGGTTACAGGATGCGGATGATTCGTTCTGCAAATCGAAACTGGTAAGTACTTGATCAATATAGACTTTTTCGAAAAGGGTGATGCTGAGAATTTGCAGGATTTGGCCGAGACTGCGGTCGATGTCGAGTTCCTTCTTGAGGATGGCAACGAGCAGGTAAACGCTGATGGCAATCCAGATCTGGGTCTTGACCGCGTTCTGGGATGTTCCATAGAAGGCCTTAATGCGAAGATATTGTTTGATCCATTTGAAAAAGAGTTCCACCCGCCAACGGCACTTGTAAAGCTGCGGAATCGTCAGGGCCGGAAGGGTAAAGTTGTTGGTGAGGAAGACAAAGCGTTTTTGGGTATCCGTATCCAAGTAACTGATGCGCCGAAGAGGTTCCGGATAGGCTTGGGAAGTTTTGGGACCTTTGAGAAGGATCGTCTGGTCGCTGCGTAGGCCTGTTGACTTGTCGACCTGACGGGAAGTGCGTCTGCTGTAATCGAGATTGCTCTTGGCGCGAACCACGAAGAATGCGAGGCTCTGTGCCAAGGCATACAGACGGCCGAAGTCGATGTAGCCACGATCCATGATGTAGAAGGAGCCCGGTTCGAAAAGCAACTCGTCGAGGATATTGAGATCGTGTATGTTTCCAGCCGTGACCTGGATAAAGCAAGGGATACTGCCCCGCAGGTCCATCAGGGTGTGCACTTTGACTGCACCCTTGCGTCTGCGAAATCGCGCCCAGGGAAAGAGCGAAAGACACAGATCGATGGTCGTCGAATCGAGGGCGTAGGCCGTTTGTTGCAGTGCCAGGCCAAAGTCGTCTTCGGCATACAGTTTTCTGGCCATGCCGATGAGCACTTGGGCGAAGTCGGCGTAGATTCTCCAGTCTCTTGTCTCGTTGGCGTCGGCCAGGGTACTTCGGGAGACTTTGCCTCGGATGCCGACATGATAGAGTTTCGGCTGCACGGCGCGAAGACAGGTTTCGATGTCGCGCAGGCTTTCCCGGTAGGTGAGTTGTGCGAAAGCCATACAGCGGAATTGATCTAGACATGAGAACTTGCGCATTCGGTAATTGCCTTGATACCGGCGAACGCACTTGTCGAACTCGTGCTTGGGTAGAAAGTCCATCAACTGGGAGAAGATCATTTGTCCCGTATACATCAGCCACTCCTTTCCTCATTGAAGGGGAAGAAGTATGGCCGAAGTGTTGGACAGATTTGAAGTCGAAAACACTCATTCTTGTTCGTAACCTAATTGAATTAAAGGTGTTACGCTAAATTTCTAAAAGCTTAACCGGACAGTAGTGAATATATATATTAAATCTTTTCTTTACTCCGTGTCATCTGCCAATCGTCGCCTAATGTTGCGTATCGTGGCCCCGGCACTGGCGTAACTCGATAAGCCTGGTGATTTGGGCGTCCAAGGGATTGCGATGGAATATAGCGAGAT
>JACZXR010000626.1 GCA_022571535.1 Deltaproteobacteria bacterium
CCCATCGAGCCAGCTCTAGGGCCCCTCCACACACACAATTCCTCGCGCGGGCGGGGAAAACGTGCTCGCGCGCGAGAGGTTCTCAGCTCACGGACGCGGGAATCGAACCCGCGTTCCAGACTCGTAATCCCGCGAGATTCCAAGGACTCGTTCAGTCCGAACGTGATGGCCACGTGATGGCCACGCGCCCTCCCCCGCCCGATAAACATGAGGTGAGCTTTGTCAGCGAGCGCGGCGCCAACTCCGCCAGCGCGCCAGTAGCGCGAGCAGTGCGACGCCCGCCAAGACAAGGAGGCGCACGTCGGGCTCGGGGAGGAGAACCGTGACGTCGTCGCTGAAGTCATTGGCGGTGACCAGGTCGGGGGCGCTGTCGCCGTCGAGATCGGCCACGGCGACGAAAGCGGGGCCGTGAAGGGAATGCCCTGGGTTGAGGAAGTTACCAGGCTCTGGGAGGCGGTTTCATCAGAATTGGCCTTTTTCGATATCGATCTCAGAAAATCAGTAGTCCAGGGGGTGCAGTTCGCCTCTGGATTCCTGGTCTCCGAGGTACGGCATGTAGCTCAGAATATCTTTCTCTTCACGGTGAACTTCTTCATTGCCTTCTTTACTTTTTTTTTCCTCCTTCGAGACGGCAAGGGCCTGTGTGAGAGAATCCGCTCTCTTTTGCCCATGGATCAAGAGCATCAGGAGCACCTCTTTCAGAATATCGTCAACGCCCTTTTAGCGGTGATTCATGGCGCTCTGATCACTGCGATGATTCAGGGTCTCCTCGCAGGGGTAGCCTACTGGTTTTTAGGCGTGCCCTTTGCCATCTTGCTGGGAGTGGCGACTGCTTTCACGGCACTTTTGCCCATTGGTGGGTCTGCCCTGGTCTGGTTTCCTACCGCAGTCTATCTATATTTTCAGGGGCCCTTCTGGAGCGCCCTGGCCCTTTTTCTTTGGGGCGCGCTGATTGTGGGAACCATTGACAACGTTCTTAAGCCTCTGTTGATCGGCAGCCGTCTTCGGATCCCTATCCTTTTTCTATTTTTCAGCATCCTGGGTGGCCTCAGGCTCTTTGGAGTTATCGGGCTGATTCTTGGCCCTGTCCTCTTTGCCCTCCTTCTTGCACTTTTGGATCTATATATGAAGGAATATGTAAAGGCCTAGAGGGAAGCGCCTAACTTATTCAGGCCGGCGTTGATGTGAAGGAGATGGGTGCCGGCGACCTTGGCCAGGCCCTTCTGAATATCCTGGGCCTGAGTGATTGTGGCGGAGGCCGTGGAAAAATTCTGTTCCTCGATCTGGAGGATCCGCTCCAGGTTATTCCCCAGCCAGTCGGCCCTCTGCTCTTTGAGAAAGCCCAGGGCGGAGACCTCCACCTTGCCAAAGGGATAGATGAGGTATTCAAACTCCATACTGCCCCAATATTGGGGTTTCCATGCGGCGAGCACTTTAAAGGGGCCAAGAAAAAGCCAGGGCCCGATTCCTTTGGGGATCTTTCGGACACCGAGGAGGCCCGCGGAATTGAGGACAATCTCCTGATAAAGCCAGATGTCGGTTGCGGAGAAATCATCTGTGATGGTAGAGGCATCCTGCGTGATCAGCACAATTCTCCAGAGCGTGGCCGCCTCGACAAAGAGAGGAATGTCGGCATACGGCTCGATGACGCTCTTTTCGGTCTCCTCTTCCATGTATGAGAGGAGGCAGTGGTCAAGGGACCCCCCCCTCTCGACGGGAAAGACCTCTTCCAGCCAGTCAACAACCGCCAGGTAGAAGATGGGCGGATCCGGGAATTGCTTTCTCAGTTCTGAAAAGCGCCTCGCGTGTTCGCGGTTTGAAGCCTCTCCTTGCTCTGCCAGCACCCTGGCCACCCTGGATTGGTCCAGAGGGGCTGTCCCTAATAGTTCTTTGTTCACCTTGATCCACTCGATTTTTTGCTTTGCCCTGTTATTTTTACCTGCTAGGATGTTATTTGCAAGGGTGTGAGACGATGAGGGAATCAGTGCCGGTCGAAATAGCAGTCGCGGAGATTCTCTCCGCACATCTCATCCAACCAGCAATTGTG
>JACZXR010000627.1 GCA_022571535.1 Deltaproteobacteria bacterium
AGCCTATTGGCAAGTTTATGTCGAGCATCCAGTCGTTAGGCAACGTGAAATTGAAATTTATCCGGGCTTTTTCGATCGAGGAGATGCGCAAGATGGTCTAGTGGGCAGCACCGGACCGTGTCAATGCCCGCGTAAGCGGGAATCCAGGAACATCCTGGGCAAATAGAGTCCTGCGCGGGGACAGGCTTGGCAGGAAGGACAAAAAGATGAAGGGAGAAGGGACTTGTGCCAACAAGCACTAGGGAAAGGAGGGTTTATGGCAAGCGCACAGATCTCCACGGAAGAGATGCTCAAGCGAGTTGCTCGTTTCAAAGAGCTACAGCCCAGCCGACAAGCCTTTGTTGATAGCCTTATTCCTGAACATGAACGGGCGATCTTCAATGTCATTGGGCGTGGGGTGACCGAGGACGCCTCGCTACGACCAGCCATCACCGACGCCCGGGACTTTAATCTTACCCTGGTCCAGGCTGAGTCGGGAAAAGGAGCGGCCCTGCATAGCCACACCACGGTGGAGGTGTTTATTCCCCTGTCCGGCGAGTGGTCTATCTACTGGGGGGATAACGGAGAGGACGAGGTCATTCTTGGGCCCTGGGATACTGTTTCTGTTCCGCCAGGGATTATGCGGGGGTTCCGTAACGTTGGCAGCGAGGGTGGCTATCTCATGGCCATTCTCGGTGGGACCGATGCTGGACGGGTAGGCTGGGCGCCCCAGGTGCTGGAGAGAGCAAAAGAAACGGGCTTGCAGTTAGATGAGCAGGGTAACTTAGTTCACAAGTAGCTATAAGCGAACTGAGGCAGAGGTTCGTGACCTGATATGGAAGAGGCTGCTCTCTGCAAAGGGGAAAGCGCGACAGACCCACTGTAGCCTTGATGCACTGGTTGGCCGCCGTTTGTTTAAAAAGGTCGCTATGTGTACCTGTGCGTTCGAGCCGTAGGTTCTTCTTATCTGCCGAGTAGATCAAAACCCGGTCGGGCTCAATGTGACAGTCGCGACAATTCTTCCACTCGCCGACCAGTGCATGATCGCGGTGTTTCGGATCAAGAGATTTGCCCCTTCATATGCTTGCTGCCATGGCTAAGGTACCGCGTCACCTCTTCGTTGCTGAGGAGCTGCGCGACCGGGCATATGAAGATAATCCGCTGCCCATTGGTGAGGGTCAGACAATCTCTCAGCCGTACATGGTGGCGCTCATGGTGGAGGCTCTGGGGCTTAAAGGGAAAGAACAAGTCCTTGAAATTGGCACCGGCTCAGGCTATGAGGCGGCGGTCTTAGCTGGGCTGTGTGCCCAGGTTTTCTCCATAGAGTTGGTGGAAGAGCTTGCCATAAGAGCCCGGGTTGTGCTGGCAAGCCTGGGATATCGGAACGTGTCTTTTCATGTGGGTGATGGAACGCTTGGTTGGGAGGAGCATGCTCCTTATGATGCGGTTGTGATCTCTGCTGGCGCTCCATGCATTCCCCGTCCGCTCATTCGGCAATTGAAGCTGGATGGCTCCCTGGTGCTGCCCATGGGCGAAGAAGAGCTCCAAATTCTAGTGCGTATCCGGAAAGAAAGGGGAGGACTTAGAGAGGAGTATCTGGGAGGATGTCGGTTTGTAAAGCTCATGGGAGCTTACGGGTGGGAAGATTAAGGCTGGAGACACGAGAGGAGCAATTATGCCAACATATGAATTTCTTTGTCAGAAATGCAAGAAGGCATTTGCGTCAGTCTGCTCGGTCACGGAATATGAACAGAGGAAACAAAGGGGCATTAAGTGCCCAAAATGTGGAAGCTCAAAGGTAGACCAGCAGATCTCTGCCTTTCAAGTCCAGACCTCAAAGAAGAGCTAGGGAGGGGGTCCAAGAATAGGCAACCAAATTGCCAGAAACAACCTTTTGGTGAATATTTCGCTTTGTTTCAGCCTGTGGAATTAGCTTCAGCTAGGGGATGGTTGAGGATCTGATACGCCAATAAGCTTCGTAGGGTGCAATTAAAGCGTCGATTAATTGCGTCCTGTGATGAAATCGGCCCGTAAGTGCCCGCCAAGACTCCGCTTTCTAGCCTATTGACA
>JACZXR010000628.1 GCA_022571535.1 Deltaproteobacteria bacterium
CCGCAAGACTCAATTAAAGCGTCGTTTAATTGCGTCTTGGAACGATTGACAATCTTTCCCCAGTATTGATATGCCTCCCAGTAAGACGTGGGGTGTAATGGAGAGAAGAAATAAACAAGGTAGAGCCAACAACTTTTGCAGTTCTGTGCAGGTGCTGGCTTATTTGTATTAAGGACACCAAATAAGAGGAGAGTCAAAAATGAACATTCAGCCACTCAAAATTAGCGTTTGTTCTATACTATTGCTTTTCTTCTTGATCAATTATCCTTCATCTACATTTGGATCTATATTTTCGGACGGAAGACATATAATGAAGGGCCGTGACGCTCTCCTGGAGAGCAATCCCAAGGCTGCTTTGCCCAATTTTGCGGCCATCGCCCAGTCTAACCCCAATTATGTAAATTGTGCACAAGGTTTGTGCATAGGGATCTGGACCTATCTTGGACGGACCTACCATGAATTACGGAATAACCAGAAAGCGCTCGAAAGCCTCAAAAAAGGAAAAGGTCGCCATAGGAATGATCGCTTTAATAAGATTTACCTGGGACTCGTGATGGCTCAGACAGGACAGACAAAGGAGGGTACAGCAGAACTTGATGCTGGACTTAAGGCGCTGGGTGCTTGGCTTTCCAGTTTTGCTGGCAGGGGCACCACGGGTCAATACTGGGACCCAGGCGGGAACCTACAAAAAGCTATTGCTGATACCCGGAATCTGCTACAGAGAGACAAAATTAATTGGGATAAAGTTATTAAGGCCGTCCGGTTGCTGGGGGTGGATTTTGAGGAAGAGGTACGGGAGGTGCAGCGAGAGAAGCGCGAGCCGGGCCCGTGCAATTTTTAACCGCTCAAGATGAAATGAAATAGCTCTTGAATTGCCTCCCACACAAAAAGGTCTTTATAGGCCCCTACGAGCCCTGCTAGGGGCCTCTTTTGTGCTAAGATTTTTCTTGACAGTCAGCAACGAGATCTAGTACCAATATTTTTGGCAAAGGGGTGAAAGAATTTGAGCCATGCAATGGGGCATGGCATAAAAAGGGCCGGGCCTAGTGCTCGGCCTTTTTATTATTTTGAGCCACCGTTTTCACTTCTAGCAGCGCTAGGGCTCAATTAAAGCGTCGTTTAATTGCATCTTGGCCACCTTGACAACCCTTTCCCCTGTGATATTGGTCTCTTAGTAACAAGCCAATAAGTAAGAGCCTCCCCCAGCATTGAGAAGGCTTCTAGTGCAAGTGAGCCTCAACCAAAGCGGCAGGGTGACAGGTGGCAATTTCGGGAATTCTTGGGTTCTTGTTGGCAATGCCTCAAAATGAACTCCTAAAAAATTAATTCTCTACCGAAAAATCCTGTAAACCTTCCAGCTGTTCATTCGTCTAACTGTCCAAGGAGGATTAAAGTGAACAACATAGGCAAGATTTTGATAGCCGCTATTTTTGCATTAGTTATAGTCACTTGGGCCTCTCCTTCAGACGCACAGAGGGGTCGGCGTGGCTCTGGTTACCGGAGCCACTTTGGCCATGTTCAACGCTCCCACCTGAGGGGTCGCCATGGCTTCGGTCACCGGCGCCACTTTGGCCACGTTCGCCGCTCACATGGGTTCTACGGCTTCCGTGGAGGCTATCGTTCTCGTCACGGACATGGACATCGGTTCTATGGGATAGGCTCAGTAGTATTAGGGCCGCTATACTCGTACTACCCGTATTATCCGTACTACCCGTACTACTATTATGGAGCCCCACCGGTGGTCATCCATCAGCAGCCACCGGTGTATGTCCAGGGGGACCCCGAGCCATCAAGTTACTGGTACTACTGCCAGAATCCGCAAGGTTACTACCCGTACGTCAAAGAATGCCCGGGAGGGTGGATGAAGGTGGTACCAGAGGCGACTCCGCCTCAGCGATAGAGGGCATGGCACAATGAATTGGGGACGAGGTCTTCTGTTACTTTTGGTCGTGATGGCGCTGACCGGGTGCTCGACGATTCCGACAGGCCCAAGCGTCATGGTGCTGCCTGCGCCAGGGAAATCCTTTGAGGTATTCCAGGCTGAT
>JACZXR010000100.1 GCA_022571535.1 Deltaproteobacteria bacterium
GCACGACCTGGAACGACACGATGCAGGTACGTATTTCAGGCTCATTCGGATCTGCCTTTTTCTGATAACTTATTTGAAAGATCATCACCGTACCCTCTCAATAATATCCTCCCGTAGGACCACTCCGCTGTCGTATCCGCGAAACATAGCGTAGCTTTATCGCTGCTGGTGGTCTGTGTCAAGGAACTTCGTAGGACTCAATTAAAGCGTCGATTAATTGCGTCCTGGCAAGAAGTGAAATAAGTCAGCACGTAGGCTTCGCCCCTAAAAGACGGCACTTTTTAAGAATCACATTAATCAAACATTAGTCAGTGCTCTCTGAGATCGGTCACATCCTCAGCCGTTAGCTGAGCAGAGCTCCGCCTCGCGTCGGCTGAGCCTCTGGCGGACCATTTCCTCCAACGCAACTCGCGGGCAGATATAACCTTTAATGTAGTCGAGGAGCTTAGTTGCGACTCCTCGAATCCTCTCTTCTGTGGCCTGGTCGAGACACCGGCCTTGCTCATCGAAAAGCTGCTGTACCCCGGCGACTGAGACCGGTCCTGGCAGGACAATGGCCCCGACGTGTGAGCAGACGCTTCGGAGTTGTTCAAGGGCCTTGATGGCTCCGATTTGCCCCGCTGCCACGCCAAGAAGAGCAACCGGCTTACCCGCAAGAATAGACGGGAAACCAAGGTTTTCAATTACAAGCTTGAGCACACTGCTGAAGCTGCCATGGTACTCCGGTGTGCTCAAAATCACCCCGGTCGCTACAGAGACTTTTTCTTGAAGCAACTTCGCCCCCTGCCCCTCTCCGTCCATTCCCGGAAATGGTAAGTTAAGCGTTGACGGGTCGATGAGTTCAACACCCACGTCGTCGTGCTTTCGAAGCTCGTCCGCTACCAGCGCCAGCGCCTTTGCAGTGAAGTTGCCTGGCCGGACAGTTCCCTGGATCGCAACAATTTGAATGGCCATGATAAAATCCCTCCTTCCCACTCATTTCGGGTCGAAATATATCCTTCGCAGGATACACCTAAATAGGCACCGTTTGAATGCTAAAAATAGACTGACTTGCTCTACTGTTCAATCGTGTAGAAGATTCCACTGAAGCGTCGTTGAATTGCGTTTGGCAGTGAAACAGAATGCCTAACGCCTCAAATCACCGGCGCCAAAGGCGTCCGGTGCATTTGTCGGTTATGCCTTTTGTAGCACGATGTTATATTCATAAGTTTCTGGCTTATCTTGAACTTTGGAAGCAATCATGAGTTTGTGCTCTTCTTTGCTCTTACGTTTCAGCAAAAGGTCTGAGTCATTAAGTTCATGACCAGGGAAATACATCTGCGTGATGATTTCAATATATCCTTTCTTGCTGATCTTAAAATGTATATGTGGAGGCCTTGTCCATGTATCAGATGCGGGATAAGATCCAGGATAGACTGTTTTAAAACGAAACGCTCCATCTTTCCCACTTGGTACAATAGCCCAACCTTGAAAGTTAGGGTCCAATGGGGCCTTGTTTGAGTCATGCGGATGCCTATACCTTCCAGCTCCATTTGCTTGCCATAGGTCAACCGTGGCATCTTCGACTGACTTGTCATCCGTATCCAGAACTTGCCCCTGGATAATGATTGTTTTCCCTTTAGCCACTCCCTCTTTCCCCTCTATTCTTGTCAGATCAAAATCCTTATCTTTCTGGGCCATCACGGGATAGAATGGTCCTTCGATTTCTTTTGGAGTTGGACTGCTTGCATACGCAGAACTTGCGAACAGGCCTAATGCCCCGCCAACGACTCCGCTCTTAATGAAAGTTCTTCGGTTCGTCTCATCCATATCTTGCTCCTTGTCTTGCATAACTAGTAAGTATACTGCTGCAATTCCTGCAGTATATCCCCTTTAGTATCCCGACCTCCCAAATTGAAATCTCCAGACAATATCCATCAATTACCAAGGACTTGTCAAACCGACCCCACCCGACAAATACTGCGCCCCAGGCAGTCTATCTGGATATCAGCCCGCGGTATATCCAGGTCCACAAACCATACATGGGCGAGACTCAATTAATGCGTCGATTAATTGCGTCCTGGAAATGCATTGGTCTTATTTATCGTCTGTCGATTGCTAGGCTGGCCTGGAATATTTTCTGAAGGGTCCAAATTTGACCACTCTCCCCGTGCGTAGTCATCTGGAATGATCACTCACTTTAGAACTTGAGAGATGCTTACTCAGTTCTCAACTGGCTTGGTGTTTAAGTGTGCCGACCGGATGGCGAAGTTTTCGTAGGGCATTCTCCTCTATTTGACGAACCCTCTCACGGGTCAGCGAAAATCTCTCTTCTATCTCTTTAAGGGTGTAGTCGCGGGGCTCGCCGATCCCAAACCACAAACGGAGCACGGCCTCTTGTCTCGGGGGTAGGATCGCAATGGCCTCTCTTTTCTGCACCCCTAGATTCGCTTGTATAGTCTTTTCCAAGGGCCCGGGAATATACCTGTCCTCGACTAAATCGGCCAGGCAGCCTTCGCCCTCCTCCCCGATAGGCGAATCAAGATAAACTGTCTCGCTCTTAATTCTGATAATCCTTCGGGCCTCTTTCAAAGGTAGGCCCATCTTGTCTGCGATCTCTTAGGGGAGCGGCTCCCGCCCCAGATTTTGAAAAAGATCTCGAAATGAGAGGATCAATCTTTTTCTCTCTTCAACAACGTGGACAGGGATGCGGGTCGTACGTGCCGAGTTGCTGATCTCGCGTCTAATCGCCGCCCAAATCCACCAATGCGCATAAGTGGAGAATCGATATCCTAGACGATAATCAAACTTCTCCACCGCCTTCATGAGACCGATATTCCCATCCTGGACGAGATCTAAAAACTGATGACTTCTATTGGTGTATTGCTTCGCAAGAGTGACCACCAAGCGCAGATTTGCCTCGGTCAGCCTTTTTTTGGCCAGGTCAGCTTTCTGCCTCCCCTTAACCATGGACTGTATCTGCTGTTTGAGCTCCTCTTTCGGCATCTCGATGTCGTTTTCAATGGCCCGAATCTCAGAAAGGATAATTTCCCGCCTTTTCCTCTTAGTGCAGGCTTGTGTTTTCTCTTCCAGCCCTGTCAAGCGAGCATAAGATTCCTTCAGCTTTTCAGCCATCTCACTAATGCAGAACTTTGAAAGGCATAGACCTCTTATAATTTGAAACGTTCGTCCCTTTTTTCTGCAAAGGTCCCTTTCGAGACAAGCCCCACGCTGAATAGAGACGTTTTTCTTTCTTTGCTCTCGGTACAAGGTGGCTAAATCTCGGGCAAGACAGCGGAGTTTCCCGATCTCTTTAAGGAAGCACTTTTGGTGGAAAGTCTGGCTGGCCTGACCGATAAGCAGCTCCAGGAATTCTCTTCCTTCTCCCGTATCCTGAAGTTCATCGGACACGCGGAGCTCACCTCTTTTAATTTTGTCGCCGAGTTCGAGGGCACAGTGCAATGCGGTAGGCGATGAGAGGACCGCCTTGGCAACCTGAGCCTCTCACTCTTCTATCTGCTTCGCTAGCTCCACCTCATCCTCCCGGGTGAGCAGGGAACAGATCCTATATCCCGAAGGTACACCGCTGGCGTATCACTGCCCTGGGCCGCTTGCTCATCAAGCCCTCCATCTTCCTCTCCATCCAAATGAGTAAGCTCCAGCTCTTGTTGATCCCCTATGTCCACAAATTCCCGATCGCAAAATCTTGAAGGAAGCTCTTCCACTCGCCCCGGCAAAGTGTCCTCAAGGGAAACGCTGGGTTCGACTTCCTTGTGCTTGAATAGACTTTCCATGCCTTAGGGAGAATAATCTGATCGGTTCGGGGTAGAGCCGATCAAAATGCGTGAATGTAGAAAGAAAAAAAGACCTGCTCGCCTGTTAACGGCCCCTGTTGTCCATTTGGTGTTTCCTCTCCGCGTTGTCGAGTTATAAGACCTAAATGATCTATCTTCCAAGCCCTAGGCAAAACTTAGCTGGGATGATGATGGTCGAAAACGGTCTTAGGATTCAAAGCTCCTGCGAACTAAGGCTTTAGAAAAAGATCATCGACCATGCCGAACAGGCCAAGATGGTCCTGAGACGCATTTAGCGCGTTGTCTAATTGCCTCTTGACTCACCGAGTCCCATATATCCCTACCGAACTTCCCCAGGAAAGAACGTTGTTTCCTACCTGATAAGGTGGTAGGAGGGAAAAAACATAGGAGGGCTGCATGGCTGTTAACCTGAGAGCCTCCGTAAGAAGCGTGATTAATGAACTGAAGAAAAACATCGCTCAAGAGGCCTCCGAACTGGCGGGGGAGATATCGGAAGGCTTAAGGAACGTAGGACTCAACTCAAGCGTCGTTTGAGTTGAATCGCGAGGTGCAATAGAATTTTCAAGAAGCCGAAAACAAATCGAGCAGTAGGGTATGAGCGACATGGTCATCAAGGATTTAGGCTGTCAAATCACGGCGGTAACAGGGGACCTGCTGGCGGGTGCTCCTGCGCAGGTCTCCGCTGCCCGAGAATGTCCGGTCGGTAGGGACACCGTGTCGTGGAAGATCCACTCCGAGGTATTACTGCTCCTCGGCTGGGGACGTGCAATCCTGTTGCTATTGTCGCACCCGCTTATAGCTTGCGGTGTAGCAGAGCATACCTCTTTCCTTGTTCAGACCCGTGGCAGGCTGCGCCGACTTTACCGGACGCTGTATGCGATGCTTTCTCTGGTGTTCGGAAAACCCGAGGAGGTGGAGCGAGTTGTTCGTCACATCAATTCCCTGCATGATCAAGTCCACGGGTGGCTACCCGAAACGGCCGGGGTCTTTTCCGCTGGGGCCACATATTCCGCACACGACCCTGTGCTGCTCCGCTGGGTGCATGCCACTCTGCTGGAGTCGTCCCTACTTACCTATGAGTTCTACATTGGTCCTCTCACGCCCGAGGAGAAAGATCGCTACTGCGTCGAAGCTAGTGGGATAGAGCCGTTACTTGATATTCCAAACGGTTTTCTTCCGAGAAGTTCGGTAGAACTCCAACAGTACATGGACACCATGTTTTCAAGCGGGGAGATCGCTGTGACTGAAACAGCACGAGCGCTGGCACAAGAGGTTGTCTATCCTCCAATGCCAGGTATGGCACAATCCTTGTTCTCGCTCGTACGGCTCCCAATGATAGGGATGCTTCCACCGATGATCCGGAAAGCCTATGGCTTTCCATGGGACTCGCGCCACGAGGCGAAACTGCACCTGTCTGCTCATGTGGTGCGTAGTCTGTTACCCCTGACACCGTCTATTCTCCGTCATTGGCCGAAGGCCCGGGCCGCATTCCGTCGACACTCAAAGACAGCCCGTAATTGAGAGCCGCAAGCGCACCTGAGAGAATAGACTGCCCCTGGACTAGCAAATTGGAGAAGGGAGCATCTGATAGCGCTCTATTGTGTCAATTTCGGGTAGGATTCCATTTAAGCATCGTTTAAATTGCGTCCTGGGTTGAAATACCATCTCTTATCGGTCAGCCTCTTTTCAAGTACCCGGGTGAGTTCAGATGCTATGAACGAGAGGCAAGAGAGCAGGGAAGAGTTCTCAGTTTATGCCGAGTAGACAAGCAGCAAATTTCAGGTACTCATTGATAACTCAGCGACCGGATTTTCGATCGTACGTGAAGCAGTCATAGGAGAGGGCTAACAGGAAATTTGTACCGATGGCAGCGCATCTGGAAGTCAAACCAGCCCGTATGCTAGGCCTGTTACGCACCTTGAAAGTTGGGATGGTCGCTTCATTGAGCGGCAGTTTCTCTGAACAGGGGCGCCAGGCCCTTCAAGGGGCTATGGCATGGATACAGGAGGTCAATAGGGCAGGTGGTATTCTGATTAAAGAGCTCGGACGGAAGTTAAGTCTCGAGATGATCTACTACGACGATGAAGGCAAGATCGGGGCTGCCAAAAAGGCAACGGAACAGCTCATTGCCCGGGACAGGGTGGACGTGCTGCTCGGTCCTTACTCTAGCGGGCTCACGGTGGCCGCTGCATGCGTGGCCGAGGAATTCCGGCGGGTCCTGTGGAACCACGGTGGGGCCTCGGACAGGGTCAACAAGCAGGGCTTCTCGTGGGTGGTGAGCATTTTAACACCTGCCAGCAAATATATGCTTGGGATTATCGATCTATTGAGAGAGGCTGACTTTGAATTACAAACGATGGCCATCGTCAGTTCCGCGAGCGGTTCCTTTTCTTCGGCTGTGGCCTCGGGTGCCACAGACTACGCCTTGGCGAAAGGGTTCGACGTAGTCTTTACAGGTAGGTACGGCCCTCGAGGTTCGGATTTTTCTCCACTGATCCGGGAGATAAAAGGCCTCAGGCCTGACATCATCCTTGGAGCGGGCCGCATCGAGGAGGATCTGAGTTTTGCCCAACAATTGATTGAAAAGCGGCTCGAGGCAAAAGCCGTGGCTCTGGTGGCGGCCCCTTTGACCAGATTCAAGGAAACCCTCAGGGCCTATGCAAGTGGATTCATGGGTCCCAGCCAGTGGGAGCCAGGGGTCCGTTATATGCCCGATTATGGCCCCTCGGTGCGGGATTGGACTGTCAGGCTTCATGATCCAGGGATCAAGGGTGGTGATTATCCCATGGCGCAGGCTTATGCCGCCGGCTTAGTGGTGGAGAGGTGCCTTAAAGAGGCTGGCACCCTGGACAATCAAGCCTTAAGACAAACCGCAGCAAAGTTGGACTTTACAACTTTCTATGGGCGCTTTAGGATAGACCCTGTGACGGGTTGTCAGATAGGGCATAGCATGGTGGTGGTTGAGTGGCAGAAAGGCTGGAAGCCCATTGTCTGGCCAAAAGACATGCGACAGGCGGATTGGATGCCTTACGGGCAGGCGCATTAGAAAAGTGTTCTCTGATCACCTCTTTATTTTTTGACTGCACTTCAGGATAGAATAGTCCACCACTTTATCTTAATTGGCCGAGCAGATGCTATGTTGTCCTAATCGCACGGTTGTCTTTGCACCACCCTCAAGCGACTTGGAATTAAACCTCACAGCTCCCGAACATTTACCCTGGGTGATGGAACCGAGATCACAAAACAAGGTTGAGGATACGGTGTTTTTTCAAACAGCAATCGGAAAGACAACTCATGGGATTCAGGCAAATTGAGCTCACCTGCTTCCCTGTGTTTAGAACCTATGATAGCTGGGTGAAAACAAGGATCAGGGGATTGGAGGCTAGGACACCAGGCGACTCTAATTGGGTCTTTGTTCTGAATGTGCTTTTTTGCCTCGATCAAGGCAACGTCAATTTATTAATAGCTGCATAGACTTGGCGGACATGGGAAGCTGGCTCCCAAGATAAAACCGTTAATGAGTCATCCACATAGCCCGGCTTTCTCATTCCGTTCAGCACAACAGTCACGCCGGGGGTGCTGACGAGTACAAAGTCGAACCCTCCACCTCCGAAGACGTCGCCGGGCCCAGGGATGGTGACTGTGGAAGACGGGGGGATACTGAATTCGAAGTCGAACGCTGCCCAGTCGCTGGCGCTGGAGGCGATGGCGTCGATCCTAACCACCGTGCCTGCCGAAAATACTGACAGCTGGAGTCGATCGTTCCCACCGATGTGGACGTATTGTCGCTGACCTGGTAGTCCAGCAGCAGGTTGCCATGGCT
>JACZXR010000629.1 GCA_022571535.1 Deltaproteobacteria bacterium
CACAGGGAAAAATGCGCAGTGACTTTTATTACCGGATAGGCGTGATTGTCATCAACCTGAACCCCCTGTGCCAGCGCCGCGAGGACATCCCTCTTCTTGTTCATGACTTTCTCCATCACCACCCGGTCGCTTCCAGCAAGCAGGTCAAAAAGATATCATCTGCGGCAATGAAGCGCCTCATGGAATATCACTGGCCAGGAAATATCCGGCAACTCCAAAACGTGCTTGAGAGGGCTATAGTCCTAACCAACGGACGGACCATAGAGGAGATAGATTTACCGAATGGAGCGGTAGCCGGTCAGGCGGAGGTGAAAGGAATCTCCCCCACCCTTCCACTTCGCCAGTGGTTGAACGAGCAGGAAAAGCAATACCTGCTCCATCAATTGGAAGCATCCAGCGGGAGGATAGGTCTTACGGCGAAGAACTGCGGTATGGATGTAAAGACCCTTTACCGTAAGATGCGCCACCACGGTCTCGACAAGAGATTCTTCCAGGGAGCACCTTCACAAACCAGTTCATCGATCGATAGAAGTTTGCTGGATCACAAAATATCAATCTCTAGAAACTCTCTCGATTCGTAACTGGTCCCAGGCACTCGCGTAACCGTCGGCATATTCAACTTTCTCCGAACTTGGCGTGCTTTGCGCCTTTGCGAGAGGCCTCGTTTATCCGATTCCCTAAACCCAAATACAACGGAAAATTTCAAATATGTTTAGTTAGCTTTCATTTTCATCCAACGATAGGGTTCACTGACCGATAACCCCCATAGTCCTCTCCTCTTATCCCTCTCTTCGAGATCACCTAATCTCGCTCGCCTTCCCCTGCCTTCCAAAATCCACCAACCTCACATTTCACACTAAACCCCGTACCACAGATATACGTCCGTGCTACGAGGTAAAGAAATTTCTGCGCCTTAGACTTTCGCTAAATGTTCGATACGGACATTGCCACGGATCTACGTCTGTGACTATGCGCTCGCGGCTTGCCGTGGGGTATCCTTTATAATCAAGCTTTCTTGCGGAAGACATAGGCCACCCCGATGCTCAAAACATAGAGTAGGGTCAACGGCCCGGCAAGCAAGATCTGTGAGATGACGTCGGGACCAGGCGTCAAGACAGCCGCCAGTATAAAGATGGTGAGAATCGCATAACGAAACTGACGCCACAGGAACCGGTAATCCAAGGCCCCTAACCGGACCAGGAAAAAGGTGAAGACCGGAAGCTCGAACGTTACCCCGAAGGCCAGGATAAGACGGAAAAAAAAAGTAAAGTACTCGCCAATCCGAATCTCGGGGGAAACCTCCATGGATTGGTACTGGCCGATGAAGTAGAGGAAGGCCAGAGGCAGGACAACCCGATAGCAAAAGTAGCCGCCTCCGACAAAGAAAACAGTGGTGGCAGTTACAAAGGGAATGACAAGCCTCTTCTCGACCGCACGGAGTAGCGGTGCAAGAAAGCGCCAGATCTGGTAAAAGATAATCGGGCTGGCAAGAAAGACCCCTGTTACCAGAGCCACCTTAATCTCGACAATAAAGGCTTCCGGGACCCCGGTACCAATCACGCTCTGTCCGGGCTGGAGAATCCCTTTCAAAGGTGCCACCATAAAATTAAAAAGATGATCGGCGAAAAAGTAACTCACGGCAAAAACCAGCAGGACTGCGCCTGCTGATTTTATCAAGCACCAGCGGATCTGCTCCAGATGTTGTCCAAGGGTCATGTGTGATTCACTAGCCACGGCATGCTTCCCACCGACTTTGATACTTAGGACACCCCGCGGCTTGCCGCGGGGTATCCTAGTAATCTGATTTCACTTTGTGTCCTTCGTGCTCTTCGTGGTGATATTTCTCTCTTGCTGAAACAGGTAAGAGACTGCGGCTTGCTTCACTGGCCTGCTAAACCCCGATCCGAAATTATTCAGTCCAAGAAATCCTCTCTGATTGGCATTAGTTACAACAAAGACCTGTCTACAGGACGAATCAGCAAGTCACCTTTAGTATAGTTGCAGACTAAAGATCAAAATGCGGTACCTGCTGTCATATGG
>JACZXR010000101.1 GCA_022571535.1 Deltaproteobacteria bacterium
AAATTAGCCGCCGTGTCGAATATTCTTATATTCCCGGAATATTCCGTTTCTATCCTTTTTCTGGTGTTATCGAGGATAGCTTTGCCGCTTATATGAACGTGAGATTCCTTCAGTTTCTGCCTGAACACTTCATCTTCAGGCGTTTTTCAACAAGTGTCCGCAGTGGATAAGGTCTCTTAACCTTTCCCCAAAGCGGTGGAGCCGTGAGAATCTTACCACTCGAGTCAGTTGGTCCTGGAACCGCAATGCCGATATATTTCAGATTTCTATGCGGATGTGCTGATTTTAAATGCTCAGCCGCCTCCAGAATGGATTCTAAAAGTTGCTCCTGCAACACGGGAGTGGAAGTTCCAGGCTGATTCACAACGGACGGCGAGGGCCTCCGGAGCACTGGTTTCACAAGGCGTTGTGAAGAAGTAAAAACTCCTGCCCGAAACGTCGTTCCCCCGATGTCGAAGACCAAACAATCAGGGTATCCCATTCAGTATCCTCAAGGTTGCTGCCATCAAGGCTTTCGCTCTTAGTAGTGCCGGACAAAGGCGCCTACCCCGGCCCACGACACTCAGCCGACTCGTTGAAATCGAGAAAGTGTTGTCACCCCTGCAGGACGGCTATTCCTCTATTTTATCCATGCAAAGTTCCCGAGTCTTTCTAAAGAAGGCACACCAACAACCATTATCTATAAAGGCTAGAAAACCCCATGGGCAATTGGTTCGACTTCCCAACCAAAAACAACCAGAAAAACACCCCTAGCTGTCACACCGACCGCGCAGTCCCTGATCCAACTGACCCGGCACGTCCCGCCGCAAGCAGTGTGGGCAAATCGTAATTCAGTAACTCACCGATCCGCTCGAGGGTTACGTCCGCT
The DNA here is from genome assembly GCA_022571535.1 of Deltaproteobacteria bacterium. Taxonomy (GTDB): domain Bacteria; phylum Desulfobacterota; class Binatia; order UBA9968; family CAXXLF01; genus JACZXR01. The sequence continues at coordinate 869 of JACZXR010000101.1, forward strand.
TGGGGATATTTTGACACCTCCACCGGGTCATGCGCGTAGTGACCCTGCCGAGGAAAGACGGTCGTCACCCGCTTACCCCAGGCCTGTTTGACCGCCGTCAAGATGCGCAGCTTGTCGTCTACCAGGATGTAGTGCTCGGCCGGATAACGGCGCGCAACATCCTCAAGTTCGAGTTCCTTGTGAACATAGATAAGAACGTTCCTATCTACTGCCTCGAATAGCCCCGAGCACTCGACCTTACGGGGCTGGAAGACCACGTCGCCATCCGAGAGGATGGCGGTTGGCCCCCACTGCTTGCAGTGATCCACCACGTCGAGCGAATTTGGAAAGAGACGGTTTGCGAAGGGATAGTTGACCAGGAAAGACGAGACGCTGAGAAGATGAGTATCACGAGGGTGCTCAACCCGGTAGCGCTGAAGCGCGCCCAGGTAATCCGCATAGCCAAGCTCTATCCGAATATCCTCAAAGAGAGTCCAGTACCTTTGCTGACGATCGTGCCCAAACACCTGCTCGAGGTGGCGCATGAGGTCAGCAACGATACGATCGTTATCAAGGAGCGTGTTGTCCACGTCGAGCAGAACTACCACCTTGTTCCGGGCCATGACGAGCTACCTCCTTTATCCTTCGATCTGGGCGTGAGGTTTGATCGACGCTGATAACAAAAAGCGCCATCTTTGTCTAGATCCAACCCCTTTAGTATAATCTACAACCGGTAAGTAGCCTCTGCCAACCTTTACATCGAAAGGGGCGCCTCAAAGGAAGAGCCCGAACGAGAATTTCTCCTGTGTCTGCAATAATCAAGTTATATCGACCACGGGGTTTGAACCCCGTGGTCGACCAAAGGGAAGAGCTACAGCTTCTCCCCCCTGTGGAGTAATGGACCGCGACTCCACGGGGGAACCCCCATCGGTTTTGTGCCCGCGGTAAGCCGCGGGGTTACCCAATAATCTAACCTGCTCTAAACACCTAATTCGGACAGCATGTCTCCAAACTCCTTACGATAGGGATGCCAGCTCTTCCCATGGGTGACCTTAAATTCCGGACGAAGCGCGAACGTCGGGGGCTTCTCCCTTTTACATGTGCGTTTGAAATTTGTCGCGAGGCCGTCAGGCGACGGGATCGACCGGGTCCACAAAAGGGAAACGGTGAAAGTCGGTGTCCCGTGTGTAGATTCTCTTGATGCCGTGCTCGCGCATCAGGACTGCAGTCTGTGCATCGTGCATCAGATTGCCGCTCAGATGGGGAACATCTTTGATCACTTCGGCGGCAACAGCAGCGTGCCGCTCAGTCGCGGTCAGGATGCCGAAACCGGGTGAGGCCAGGACGGCCTCCACGAAGCTCCACGCCTGTGCGGCTGACCACGGCGTGCGGAAGACTCGTGGGTGTGTGCTAACGCGGAGAAATTCGTAGAAGATCCCCCATGTCGTGAACCAGGCTGAGACTTGACGTCGCCATTCTTGGAGAAGATCGTAGCAGCAAGCATGAAAGGCCGAGTCCTCATCTGCTGCATAGATCAGGACATTTGTGTCCACGACGAACACTAGCGACCCTCCATGGCCTGGTAGAGTGCGTCACGGTCGGCAACGTCGACTAGGTGCCCTCCACTTTTGAAAGTCGGGAGAGGTGGGAGCTCATGTTGGCTCTTTTCGGACCTTAGCAATAGGCGAAGAGCAGACTCCACAAGCTGCGACATGGTACGCCCCTGCTTAGCGGCCTCTCGCTTGAGAGCTGCCATAACAGAATTATCAATATTTAGGGTTGTTTTCATATGGCTAAACATACTTAAAGTATGGTTATATGTCAATATCTAGAGGTATAACCTTACATATAAGCCAGGAGGTGGGCATGCAATCCAAAATTTACCGGTCTTCAACCAAAGGAGCTGAAAGAAATTAAGCTTGTGTAATCATACGGACATGTGGGGTCTGAATAACGACTCTTTAACCTTCTTGCTCTACTCCTGTAAATAGCAACTTTGATGTGATGGTCCGCATGCGCCCTTTCCCGCATTGAGCTATGCCCGAGGCTCAACACTGGTCGCAGGCCTTTTCCATTCCATACTTCAACTCTTTGACCTTTGGACTCGTAGACATTTCGACTTCATTACAGAAGGGCACCTATGCCTATGAAATGAACCAATGGTTCGCGATACCATTTCATGGATCCTCACCTCTTTTCTTTGAATCTCATGTTCCCTGCTATCCTGTCGTCGCCCTGGCCTCTATTATCTAGGGATGGGGTCAAGTCGCTTAATGTCCAAAATTGGTTGAACACAATCCACCATATTCAAACTACTGCTCGATTTCAACGAAGGGACCCACCCCTTTTCAATTTAGGGTACCACCCAGATCGGAGTGAAGCGACGAGACGATAGTCTAATTACAATAAGCCTCCATAATATTTCAATCCCTATCTTTTTTCTTCAGTATTTCTCGATAAGATCGGTCTCCTTTCAGTGTGATTTTCTGGCATGGGTGGATCAACCGATCCACGATGGCCTCAGCGATCACCGGATCTTCAAACAGTTTGAGCCACCCCTGAGGCTCGACCTGGGAAGTGACGATGATGGGAGCCTTGTGGTAGCGCTCTTCGAGGATGTCCACGAGGGAAGTGGCTTCTTCGTGGGTGTAGTTTCTTAGCCCCAAGTCATCAAGGATCAAGACCTTGGCCTTAATGAGACTTCGAATATAGTTGAGGTAACGACCGGCAGCCTTGGCGGCCTGGATTTCCTCGAACAGGAAATTGACCGAAAAGAATACCGTGGCATGGCCCTCCTGGCACAGTCGTCTGCCGAGGGCGATGGCCAAGAAGCTCTTGCCCAAACCGGTCTTACCGACCACCAGAAGATTCTCCTGGTTATGGAAGAAGCTAAGCTGAGCGAGTTCGGAGATTTTGGCCTTGGGAATATCTTTGTGGAAGGAGTAGTCCCAGTCCTCGAGGTCGGCACGGAAGCGGAAGCGAGCCTTGGTGCTCAGAGCTTTAGCGGTTCGGTCTTTGCGCGAGAGCAGTTCATCCTCGAGAAGGAGGCGGAGAAACTCCAGGGGGTGGAGCTGTTGGGACAAAGCCTCCTGAGCTCTTCGGTCACCGGCTTCGTGAATGCCAAAGAGGCGCATCTGATGGGCCAGGTTTTTAACTTGATCGAGTATCATGACAATAGACCTCCGTTAAGAGTCGATGGGGGGGTAGCCCAGGTATAGGCCGCCGCGAGAACGTGGCTTATAGGCGAGATACGGCACTCGTTTTTTCTCCCTAAAGCTGTCATCGGACCTCCTCGTCGTTTTGAGAAGCCATTTGGTGGAGGTGCAACGAGTCGGGCTGTCTGTGAGGAGAGACCATGTGAGGCTTGTAACCGTGGGCAATGAAGAACAGAGCACAGTCTTTGATATAAGCCAGCCTGGTTTTTCTGAAGGTCAGCGCCCTGTGGCAGGCATGGTCGAGGGCCTTGGGGGTTATGGGATAGGTCTTGCCCAGGCGTAGGATCCCCTGCACTCGCCTGAGGTGACGCAGGGGATGTTGTCCTGAGAGAAGCTCCTCGACTAACTTCTCTACATGGGGGCCGAGCCTTTGGGCTTGGTCTTTGCCATGACGGACTTCAAAGCGAGCCACACTGAGTTTGGCCTCAGGATAATGGGAGTCGAAAGTGGAGAATTTACCGATGCCCTTCGCTCTCACATGGACGGCCACCGGTTGGCTATCTTCGTTGAAGACCTCGATGAGCTTCTCTGTCATGCGCACCCGGACTTTCTGGCCCACATAGACAAAGGGGACCGAGTAGAAGTTCTTCTCTACTTGAATGTGACAATCTGGATGGACCTTGGCCGAACGCCACTCGTTGAGCTCGAAACGACAGGAAGGTAGATCTCTTAAACCCTCCTTTTCCCCCTCAAAACGCTGTGCACGGCTGATGCCGTAGTCTTTCATCACGGCGTGGTTCAAGCGCCCGAGATAGTGGCGAAAGGCAGTATTGAGATCTGAGAGGGAATAAAAGGTCCGGTTACGGACTTCCTGGAAGAAATCTCGCTGGATCACTCCGATGTTCGATTCCCCCGAGCCTTTGTCGCGGGCCTTGTAAGGCCTGGCCGGTAGTACTGCAAAGCCCATGTGATTGGCAAAATCACAGTATGTGGGATTCACATCGGGGTCATACAGATGAGCCCGATGCACGCCGCTTTTGAGATTATCGACCACCACATACGGCGTAACCCCGCCAAAATAGACGAACATTCGTTCCTGGACACCGATGAAGGTGGGAAGCTTCTGGTCCAAGACGAACTCACCGAAGGTATACGAACTGAAAGGCAAAACCCCTAAGAAGAACTGGCTTAAAGTCGTCTTCCCTGTTGCGCGATCGGTAATCGGCAGGCCATCACAAAAGTCGATCTGGGTCTTCTCCCCAGGCTTGTGATGGAGTCGAATGGTAACTTCTGAGGGTGACGCTTGACGGGGGACCTGGTCCCGAAAAACCCGCCAGAAGCTTAAATAAGTAACCTCCGGGGCCACCTCCCGGTGGATCTGCTTGATCGTGGCCCCCTTGCCATACACTTCCTTGCGGACATATTCCCAGTCTACCGCCTCAGTCCATTGTGCGGGATCGGTGGACTCTAAGACCCCTAAGATCCTGCGAATGGTCTTGCGCGAGACCCGCAGAGCCCGGGCAATGCCACGAAGGGAATAACCCTGCTCGGACATCTTCCTGATTTGTGCTTGCATACGAACGCTTGTCCTTTCTTTGGCCATGACCAGATCCTCCTCTGGTTGGCCAAGGTAACATCGTTCGTCGCTCCGCCTGTGGAAAACTATTGGGGACCACTTGAAAAGGGGTGGGTCCCTTCCTTGAAATTGGGTGGTCCCCTTCGTTGAAATTCGGTGGGTCCCTTAACGGAAATCGGTCACTCAAGTACGACTGCGGTCTTAGTAATCGCCAAATAGCTCACAGTTGCCAAATCGCCCGCAGCACTGTGACCGACTACCTGTGGCGTGCCGAGCAGGCGGGCATCGGCTGGGTGGAAGCTAAGCCGATGCAAGATAGGGAGCTTAAAGAGCGGCTTTTTCCCGAGATTCCAACTCCCTGCTCACAATCAAGGCCCTTGCCCGATTTCACTTATATCCACGACGAGCTCAAACGCCACCGAAAGCTCAATCTAACCCTGGATCTTTTGTGGCGGGAATACAAAGAGCAGCATCCTGATGGGTACCAGTACTCCCGGTTCTGCGAGTTGTTCCATCGCTGGCGCTCTAAACTCGATTACTGCATGCGCCAGGATCATCCCGGGGGAGAGAAACTCTTTGTGGACTATGCCGATGGGCTTTGCCTGCTCGATCCCAAAACCGCCGAGCGGATTCCTACCCAGCTCTTTGTAGCCGTCTGGGGCGCTTCGAACTATACCTACGCCGAGGCCACTCTCACCCAGGCACTCCCGGACTGGATCGGTTCCCATGTGAGGGCCTTCGATTACTTCGGCTGTGTGCCCAAAGCACTGGTACCCGACTGTCTCAAAAGCGGGGTAAGCCGGGCCTGTCTCTACGAGCCGGACCTAAATCCAACTTACGCTGATCTGGCTGAGCACTATGGCACTGCCGTCCTACCCGCCCGTCCTCGTCGTCCCAGGGACAAGGCCAAAGTGGAAAACGGGGTCTTGATCGCCAAAAGGTGGATCCTAGCGGTCTTACGCCACCGCACCTTCTACAGTCTCACCGAACTGAACCAGGCCATTCGAGAGCTTTTGGAGCGGCTCAACACCCGCCCGCTCCGTAAGCTTAAGAAGTCCCGCCGGGAGTTGTTCGAAGCCTTCGACCGTCCCCAGGCCCGCTCTGTCCCCGAAAAGCCCTACGAGTATGCCGAATGGTACAAACCCACCGTGAACATCGACTATCACATCGAGGTGGACAGACATTATTACAGCGTCCCCTTCCGCCTACTCCGTGAGACTGTGCATGTCAGACTCACAGCCCACACGATGGAGGCTTTGCACAAAGGCGAGCGCGTGGCAGCTCATGTCCGAAGTTACGTCCCCTACGGCCACACGACCCTTAAGGAGCATATGCCACTCGCACACCAGAGGTACCTCGAGTGGAGCCCCTCGCGGATGATCCAGTGGGCGGCTAAGACCGGACCCTGCACGGCCCTTTTGGTTGAAAGGATCATAGCTGCTCGGGCTCACCCCGAGCAAGGTTATCGCTCCTGCTTGGGAGTCTTGCGCCTGGAGAAGCACTATCCCCAAGAGCGCATCGAAGCGGCTGCGCGCCGGGCTTTGAGGTACAACGCCTGCTCGCTCAGGTCCCTGCGGGCCATCCTGACGTCGGGCCTCGACCGCTTGGAAACCGATGAGGACACCCAAACCTCTCCCGCCATGACGCACGAAAACATCCGCGGCGGGCAATACTACCACTGAGCAGAGGGAGGAGAGAAAAACGAGGCGCTAAAAAGCTCTATAAACGACGATCTCAAGAAGGGGAAGGGTTAGGGTACCCCCCCCCTCTTGAACTCACAACCAAGAAAATAACAAAGGAGGAAACCCATGCTCAACGAACAGACCCTAACCACCCTCAACGCTCTGAAGCTTTTCGGTATGGCCCAGGGCTTTACCGAAAGGCTCTCTAACCCCAAGCATGCCGAGCTCTCCCATACGGAGTTCCTAGGACTTCTGGTTCAGGACGAGAAGACCTACCGGGAGAATCTCCGGCTTAAGCGGCTGCTTAAGAGCGCCAAGCTCAGGCAGCAGGCGGCCATGGAGGACATC
>JACZXR010000630.1 GCA_022571535.1 Deltaproteobacteria bacterium
AGCTGAAAGAGATCAAGGGTGTGTTCGAGGGGGGTAATGCACGAGCATCACCTCTCCTTAGGCAAGATCGCCCAGCCGGTGCGCGTTGCACTAACCGGTGGTACTGCCAGCCCTGGAATCTTCGAGGTCGTAGAAGTGCTGGGCAGAAGCAGTACACTGAGTCGTCTTGACCGGGCCCTGGAAAACATCAACAGCCTTGACTCATCTCGTTAATTCTTCTAATTTTAATTGCAGTATTGAGGAGTCGGCTAATTGGTAAGCCACCTGACTCTGGATCAGGCGATTGTAGGTTCGAGTCCTACCTCCTCAGCCATGGTCCCATCGTCTAGCGGTTAGGACACCGGCCTCTCACGTCGGTAACACGGGTTCGATTCCCGTTGGGACCATTTTTGATTTCAAATACTCGGCCCTTTCCCAGACTTAGTTAAACTTAAGGTTTCACTTATAGTACCTAACTACTTGATTTGAATACTATAGAATCCATTCATTCGTATCAAACTGGCTTCCCTTTTTTGAAAAATACGTTCTTTAGTATCACGCATTTATCCTAGCGATCCATTCAAGGCGGATGTTGGTGAAAGTCTTTTTTTGTCCGGCTCTATCCTATACTAGGACAGGTCACACAGGCGGACCAACGATTTTTGACACCGACAGAAAGATGTTTCCTTTGGCAACTTATTGTTTTCCGTTGGTTCGGATATGTTTTTCCCGTCGGCCTAATCATCTATAATCCCTACCAAAGAAGGTGGTCACATGGGATTACATCCTTCGCATTGAGCCTGACAGACACCGAGCCGGATCTTTCCCTCGCAGACCAGTGGTTTTGATTGCAACTCGGCGGGATTTGACCTAGACTGGCTAAGTTCCCCTTTAAATTCACGGAGGTCTAAGACTCATGGCAACCATGATTACGTCCGAATGCATCAACTGTGGCGCATGTGAGCCGGAGTGCCCGAACAACGCCATCTCCCAAGAAGAGGAGATATACGTCATCGATCCACTGCTCTGCACGGAATGTGTGGGGTTCCATGATTTCGAGGCCTGTGCCGCTGTTTGTCCTGTGGATTGTTGTGTAACCGACCCCAACAACATCGAAACAGAAGAGGCATTGATCGGCCGTGCCCACACCATACACGCGGATACCAATTTTGGAGAGACATTCGAGTCCCGTTTCCGTAAGGGAGAAAAAAAACCGGATGCGTCACCTGCCCCAAAATCTCTCCCAACCAAGGAGGCGGATCAACTTACATCCGATTCGGCTACAAGTAACCCTTCAGCTCCATCCGGGTCTGCTCCTCAGGGCGAGCAATCCGCCTTGCCCTTGAGTGGCGAAATGTTTTCTCTAGCACCCCTAGCATTGCCCGACTCTCAAGAGTGGGAGATAGTTGTCCACTGCTTTAAGTGCGGCGAGAACTATACAGTATCGGTAAAACGCTTCATGATCGGCAATGTCCTTTTCTGCCCGCATTGTTTCAAGTCCATGGTTGTCAAGGATAACCTGAATTTTGAGATTCAGACAACATTAAAAGAGGTGTACAAGAGTTGGGAAGAGAAACTGGCTAATTTACAGACTAAAAGGAATCAGGACATCCGGAATTTTCAACGAAAACTCAATAAAGAGCTACAAGACCTTGATGCCGAGCGGCAACGAGTCATCCAGGGATTAAAAGACCAACTCAAGGGAATCACGGAGTCCTACAAAGCACCCGGCAGGCCTGCTAAAAAGAGGGCTCTTTTTGGTTGGGGTTGATAACCCCTGTTCATGTTGAACTCGTGGTTGCACCTTTTGGCCCTCGCGATATACCTGGGATCGCTGGGTGGCCTCTGGATTCTGATTCTTACTCCCCTCCCAATGATCCACAACCAGAATGAGCAGATTGAGTTTCTCGCTCGTAGCCTCAAAGTCTACAATCCACTGCTAATCGGTGCCCTAGGGTTCTTGGTCCTAACAGGAGCTTTCCAAATTACGGACCTGAAGGCGTCTTACCGCGAATTATTCGCCAGGGAACTAGGGGTAACCCTCAGCTT
>JACZXR010000631.1 GCA_022571535.1 Deltaproteobacteria bacterium
CAAATGGATCAGTCAATGGTAGAACGGACCCAACTATCAGCTCGGTTCAAGGAAATAGAAACAGAGACGGAAGGCCTGAGAGAAGCCAAGGAAAAAACAGAACGAACCATCGAGATTCAACGACAATCCATTAGCTCACTGAAGGGAGAAATCGCGGCTGGTCAAATCAACATGGCACAACTTGCTAAAATGGCGGAAACACTCCGAGGGACAAAGATAAAGAGAGAGCAGACAATATCTGAACTGACTCAAAAACAGCGACAATTGCTGGAGCAACTGGATAAGGCGCAGGCAGATAAAAGCAGTCTCAATAAAATTATTGAGAGTCATCAAAGGCAAGGTGAGAAGTACCAAGAGAGACTTACGGAGTTAAGTAAAATAAATCATGATCTACAACAACGCATGAAGACCTTCTTAGAAGAGGTCAACAAGGGAAAGGCGTATACACAACAGTTGATGATCGAAAAGGCGCAACTGATGGATCAGCTGAGAGAAGGCGAAGGAGGAGCAAAAGAACTGACAGAGGCTATGGAAGTTGCGAAGCGAACTGTCCAGATTCAACAGCAATTAATTGCGTCACTGAGGGATGAAGTTGCAACTGGTCAAATCAAAATTGTACAGCTTGCCAGTCAGGTCACAATACACGTAAAAGACAATATTTTATTTGATTCTGGTAAGGCTTCGCTCAAACCCTCAGGGGTAGCTGTATTGAAGAAAATCGGCAAGACCTTGCAGAGATTCCGAGACAGGCGGATTCAAATAGAAGGGCATACAGATTCGCGTTCTTTAAGGTGGGAGCTTAGAGAAAAATATCCTACCAATTGGGAACTTTCTGCCGCCCGTGCTGCCATAGTTGTCCGTTATTTGATCGATGATGTTGGAATCGAGGCGACACGGCTTTCAGCAGTAGGATATGCTTCGTACCAACCCGTCGCTAGTAATGATAGTCCTGAAGGGCAGCAAGAAAATCGGCGTGTCGAAATTGCAGTGCTTCCCCTTCAACGCCCAGCCTTGGAGAATATGAAATGAGGTCGGAGAAATACCAGAGGCATTTTCCTGGTGGACCTCCGCGCCCTTTCTACTCTTCCCTTTCTTCAGCTTCGGGATATCTCAGGAAATAATTCGCCAAAAAGGTGCGCAGGGTGAAATTAAAGCGTCGTTCAACGAAACCGCTTCGCGGTGGGTGTGCTATGTCGCGCTGTTCCACGGTCGGTCTTTTGGACTTGATAGACTCTGTCTAATGGTCTAAGCCCACTACATGCTGGCTGTCGCTGATCAGGCGGCGGCAAGACCCAAGTGCGAACTGGCCCATGTCTTCCGTGAGTACGGCGCTGAGTATCGCCGCACTCATCGCTTACCCGTTTCGCACCGCTGGGTCATGCAGGCCATCGAGAACTGTCGCACCTCCGCACTGGGAGGCCACATGGAGCAGTGTAACTTGTGTGGTTTTAAACATCCCGCCTATGACTCGTGCCGTAACCGCCACTGCCCCAAGTGCCAATCCATGGCCAAGGCTCGCTGGATCGAAAAACAAAAGTCAAAACTCCTTCCCGTGGGCGCCTTCCACCCGGTCTTTACCCTGCCTCATGAGCTCAACCCCCTCATCCTGGTAAACAAAAGAGTTCTCTTCAACCTCTTGTTTCAATCCGTCTCCGAGACTCTCTTAGCCTTCGCTCGCACTCACCTTCGGGGAACCCCAGGCTTTATCTGTGTCCTGCATACCTGGGATCAACAACTCCAAGACCACTTCCACCTCCACTGCCTCTTCCCACAAGGAGTGCTGTCTTTCGATCAAAACCGCTGGATCCCCACCCGCAAAAACTTCCTCTTCCGTGTCGAGCCCCTCAGCATCGTCTTCCGCGCTAAGTTTCTCGATTCTCTCCTAAAGGCCTTCGATCAACACAAGCTCATCTTCCCTGGCAAAACCGCTCCCCTAGCTGATCGAGCCAACTTTAGCCTGCTGCTCAAACGATTAAGGAAAAAACGTTGGCACGTCTACGTCAAAAAGCCTTTTGGCT
>JACZXR010000102.1 GCA_022571535.1 Deltaproteobacteria bacterium
TGTAATGGATGAGGGTGAAGAAGAGAACAACGAGCGGGGCGATGGCTGAGGTATGGTAGATGAGCATGAGCGACCCGGATAAAAATCTACCGGAAGAATATCTCACCATCGGAAAACTGGCCACTCGGCTTTCACTGAAGCCCAAGACCATCAAGAACAAGATGGCATCTGGGATCTTCAGGCGGGGAGTCCACTACTTCAGCCCCAAAGGGATCGGTCCCCGATTTAAGTGGTCGGCAGTGGTTGCCTGGCTGGAAGAGAGAGAGCGAGAAGAACGGAAGGCCGCCGCTGGAGATGAGGATGGAATCCCTATGGCCCGCGGCTACTATCTCGGCTCAGATCGTACATCAGAAAAAACTTCATTCCCGTCTTGACATGCCTAGATAAAATGTCTAGGATGGTTTTACCATGACATCGAGAGCTTTTAAAAAGAGCCGGAAATCCATCGGATACAGTCAACCAAAACTCAGCAAAGAGATGGGAATTACGACTCGTACGATCACGCGGTGGGAAAACAGAGAAGTTTCCATCCCCAAGGTGGCGGAGATGGCGCTAGAGCTAGTCGTACTGAAAGCAAAGCGGAAAGGGAGGTCTCGCTAATGGCTTGCCTCGTTAAAGTAAACCGTCACGGCTTCCTGGCCTACCGCCTTTACTGGAACAGGATGGAGTCCTGGGAAGGAACTGGTCTTCGAGACACGGTTAAGAACCGCAAGCGAGTAGAGGCCCGGGCGGAGCTCATCAACGAGAAAATGGAAAAAGGAGCCTTCGACTACTTGAAGTGGTTCCCTGATGGCAATAAAGCCGATTCGTTCAGGCTAAAGCCAGAGGAGGAGACTGAGCTCCAGGAAAACACAGTCGGGAAGTTTTACGGGGAGTGGATTAAGACCAAGCGGCCACCGTTGGTAAGGCGCAGCCTCGAGCGTGACTATCGGTTTTGCTTCGATCACTACATCCTACCTCAGTTCACGGACGTGCTTCTTTCCCGTGTCACGTTCAAGAAGCTCCAAGACTTTCAAATCTATCTCATCGAGGATCAGGGGCTTAAGGTCAAGACAGCAAGGAACATCATCGACGGTTGTTTCCGCGCCATGATGAGAGACGCCCGGAAGCAAGGCGTGGTGAGAAGAGATGCTTTTGCGGAGGACCCCTTTAAACAGCTTGAGTGGCCTCGGCTTACGATTGTCCCAGCCGACCCATTCGCCCTGGAGGAGCGAGATAAGATCCTGAGTTACTTCAAAGCAAAGACCACTTACGCCGACAATGCCTTTCTCTTCACGCTTTTCTGGACCGGAATGCGCCCATCGGAGGCGACCGCGCTTCGGTGGAGTGATGCGGATCTCAGTTTTGGTAAGGTCTCCATCACCAAGTCCAGGCACATGAAAGCAGAGGCACCGACCAAAACAAGTGCCAGTGTTAGGACCGTCACTCTGCTACCGGCCACGATCGAGGTCTTAAATCAGCTCTACCCGCTTCGGGCTACCGAGCAAGATCACATTTTCCTCGACGTGCACGGGAACCCCTTCGATACCCAGGAATGGATGGGGCGGCACTGGAACAAGGCACTGAGAGCTAGCGGGATCCGCCAGCGAAAGTTTTACTACACCCGGCACACCTACATCTCAATAGCGTTAAGCGTGGGAGTAAATATCAAGTGGCTTGCTGAGCAGTGCGGGACCTCAGTAGCGATGATTGAGAAGCACTATGGCAGATACATCAAGGACGATGGAGATGCCCCGTTAAGGGCGCTGTTTGAGTCGAAAACCGAAACTTTTACCGAAACCTTTGAGGGAGAGAGCGGGAAGTCATTGAAATCAATGGTTGTCCCAACGGGATTCATTCCCGCATTCACGTGCGGGGCGTTTTGTGATATAGGGAAAACTGAAAAATCTCAATGGTAAGGAGAGCCCCCAATGGGAAAGGTCGGCCTCTGTTTTGTCAACCCGTCTTCACAAATTGAGCCTGATTATGTCACCAAGCTGGCTAAGAAGTGCGAACAGATCGGGCTGCACTCATTTTGGGTGATTGACCGGATTGCCTACGACAACCTCGAGCCCCTTTCCGTTCTCGCCGCGGCGGGCGCAGTCACACAGAGGATCAGGATCGGGACCTCGGTTCTTTTAGCTGCCCTCAGACATCCGGTTCTTCTGGCCAAGACAGTCAGTACCCTGGACATACTATCCGCCGGTAGACTGACCCTAGGCATCGGGTTTGGCAGTCGGGAAAACGATTTTACCTCCGTGGAGGTCCCCTTCAAGGGCAGAGGCACACGAGCCGAAGAAGCCATCGCGCTGATGAAAAGACTCTGGACCGAGGAGAGGGTAACCCACCGGGGGAAATTCTATCAGGTTGAGAACACGGTCTTCGGTCCACGTCCAGTCCAGTCCCCTCACCCACCCATCTGGATGGGGGGAGGGGCAGAAACCGTTTTGAGGCGTGTGGCCAGGCTAGCGGATGGCTACATATGCGGAAGCAGCGCCATTCAGGAATTCCCGTCTCTGTGGGAAAAGATCAGCGGGTTTGCCCGGGAGGCGGGACGTAATCCCAGGGAGATCGAGAAGGCCGCGCTCACTTTCATGTGCCTGAACGACAACAAGGCGAGAGCTGTTGAGGCCTGCAGTGCCTACCTCATTCGTTACTACGGGAAAGTCAGGATGGATGTGGAAAAACACCTGCTTGTGGGCCCGGCCGAGATGTGCGCCGAACGCATAAACTCATTCTTCCAGAAAGGCCTCGACACCTTGATCATCGGCCAGGTAATCCCTGATCTCAGACAGCTCGACCTTTTTGGGGAAAAGGTTATGCCTCTGCTGAAACCATGAATCGTGACGTGATTCTGCGCGTCAAGTAGTTTGCGATTACAAAAAAAGAGCCCTAAAACCGTCTGAACAAGTCAATCCCTGAAACCAGTCATATAAGGAAGCCTCGACGCTATCCCCTTTACCTTTCCCAAATTGGCTCGCAACATGGACATAGAATCCCAGGCGCCCGTGACCAATGCGTTCCAAGAGCTAGCCGGCAGGTCGAAACGAATTTGCTTCCCATCGTAAGATAAGGTGCTGGTCTCCAGGTCCACTGTGTAAACGGTCTTAGGAGAAGATTCAGCCAACTTCATCAGCTCCTCCATCTTATTAAAGGAGACCGTGACTGTCGGAATTCCCATCATGACGCAATTCCCGGCGAAGATGGCAGCAAAGGACTCACCGACAAGGGCGTGAATTCCATAGCGAAAAAGTGCCTGCGGCGCATGCTCTCTCGATGAGCCGCAGCCGAAGTTCTTGTTCACAAACAGTAAAGAGGCGTCTTTGTATCTGGGGTCGTTGAACGGGTGATGCTTGGCCTTTCCCTCTTGATCGAACCTCTCATCAAAGAAGGGATATTCCCCCATCCGGGAGAAGGTGACCTCTTTCAAGTAGCGGGCAGGGAGGATTCGGTCTGTGTCGATGTCGTTTCCCCGCACCGGAATCACGGTGCCAGTAACCTGGATAATTTTGGTAACAGTACTCATGGTGCCTCTTTCCGTCTCAGTTTCCGTCTCTTTCTCTTCTCTGTCTCTATCTCTCTATCTCTGTCTTTTCTTAGGCAAATTCGCGCACATCCGCGATTTTACCATTTATGGCGGAGGCGACGACCATCGCCGGGCTCATCAGCAGCGTCCGGCCCCCCGGACTCCCCTGCCGGCCGATGAAATTCCGGTTGGATGAAGACGCGCAAATCTCCCTCCCCTTTAATTTGTCTGGATTCATGCCGAGACACATAGAGCATCCAGCCTCCCTCCATTCAAACCCCGCATCCGTAAAGACTTGATGTAGCCCTTCTTTCTCGGCCAGGGCCTTGATCTCCGTCGATCCCGGGACAACGAGTGCACGGATACTGGGGTGCACCCTCCTCCCCTTGGCAATATTAGCAGCCGCACGCAGGTCGCTTAGACGTGAATTCGTGCATGAGCCAACAAACGCCACATCGATAGGAGTTCCAAGAATAGGGCTTCCTGGTTGCCAGCCCATATGTTCGTACGCCCGCTTTGCCCCCTCGGGATCAGACAACTTTTCGGGATAGGGAAGCTTCTCCGAAATGCCGACCGCCTGCCCAGGATTTATCCCCCATGTGACCGTGGGCTCAATCGCCGAACCCTCTATGTTGACCACATCATCGTAGCGGGCATCGGCATCCGAGGCCACCGACTTCCAGTAAGCAACTGCCCGCTTAAATTCCTCGCCCTTTGGAACGAACTCCCTCCCGCTCAAATAGTCACAGGTCGTGGAATCGGGATTGATGTAGCCGACCAGGGCTCCCCCTTCTATGCTCATGTTACAAACGGTCATGCGTTCTTCCATGTCCATCTTTTCAATGACCGAGCCACCATATTCATAAACAAAACCTCTTCCTCCACCCACGCCCAGCTTTCGGATAATAGAGAGAATAACGTCTTTGGCGTAAACACCCTCTGGGAGACGCCCGCTGACGTTAATTCTCCGCACCTTGAGTTTATCCATCGCTAAACTCTGTGTGGCCAGCACGTCCCTGACCTGGCTCGTGCCGATCCCAAAGGCAAGCGCGCCAAAGGCCGCATGGGTGCTTGTATGACTATCCCCGCAGGCCAGGGTCATTCCCGGCTGGGTAAGCCCAAGCTGCGGCCCGATAACGTGAACGATCCCCTGCCGATGGCTGTCCAGGCCGTAAAATTCGATGCCAAACTGGGTGATATTCTTCTCCAGGGCCTTCAACAGTTCTTCGGCCTGGGAGTCCAGGAAGGGGCGGGAACGCATGTCCGTAGGCACAATATGGTCAACCGTGGCAAAGGTCCTCTCCGGAAAGGCAATATCAAAGCCCTTTTCTCGCAACATGTCGAATGCAGGAGCGGTAGTGATCTCATGAATCAGATGAAGGCCAATAAAAATTTGATCCTGGCCAGTGGAAAGCCTCTCCACTGTATGCGTTTCCCAGATCTTATCGTATAGGGTACGTCCAGCCATATTCTGAATCTCCTCAAAGGCAGATAATATCCGTCATTCTCGGTGAGTTCAAGACAGCCTTTATTTTGGCTGACCTCTCTTACAACTGTTGGCTTAGAATATCGTAGATCAGATAATAAAACTGGGCTAAAGAGGGCAGATAGACTGTCAGGAACTCCTTGGCAGAGTAACTCTTGCGCGTAGGATCTACATGGCTGAAGAGCTTGAGGATGGTCATATGCACCCTGCTACCATCTCGAACAGCGTCCGCGAGGCGGAGACTCTCTGTGTAGGGTATCAACGAGTCAGTGGTCCCATGGCCGATAAGCATGTACGCATTTACAGAGGGGATCACTGAAGATAACGAGAGTCCTTCAAGGTAATCCTGAAACTTTCGATCGGTCTTCTCGAACAGCCCTTCAACCCGGTACGGGTCCTTGTTGATCAAAAGCTCGTAGAGGGCCTGACCCTCTGGGCTCAAGCCCTTGAGCAAGGCCTGGATCTCCCTTCTCTCGCCTGTCTGTCCCGACTCCTCTTTCTTAAAGATCTCTTTCAGGATCTTCCGATCGCTTTCCCTTTCTACATAATCCAGATTGTTGACAAAGAAGACCCACTTCCCATAGGGCTCCGGTCTCAGAAAACCCTTTTCATCGCGATACTCGTAATAACCGGTGGTGATAAAGCGGATCACATTGATGGGATCGTAATAACCACCAAAGGAGGTGATGAACTTAACCTGGTTGCGAATCGACGGATGGGCCGCTGCCATGAAAGTGGGTCCTGCCCCGTAGCTAAATCCCAAAAGGCCCATCTTTTCTTTGTCTACACGATTCTCCAGCAAACCAAGAAAGCGGAATGAGGCAACGATATCTTCTACATCGCTCAGACGGACGCGAAGAGACTTCATTCCCAAGAGTTCTGGAACCAGCACCACAAAGCCGGATCGAGCCAGGGAGTATGCGAAGCGAATGAGCCTAGGATCATCCTTACCCGTTTCTATAATGCCGTGAGTAAGGAGGATTGCAGCTCTCTTTTTTCCATCCTGGTAATGGTACAGGTCAGCCGCAATGGCCCTCTCCCCAACAGGAATGAACATGCCATTGACGGAGGGTGTACTAGTGATCCATGCCAGAGCGCCACGATGAGGTGACCGGACCCCTTCCTCATCCAGAAGGTCCCAGAGAAACAGGGCGCTGAGAACACCCAAGCGGATTTGAGAAAAAAAGACCAATCCGAGCAGCAGGAGGAGGGAGACAGCGATGAGGAGAATTTTCCTCATTTCTTTTCAGGTACCAGAATCCTTCTGCCTGCTGCTTTTAGAGCTTATAGCCTAGAGCTTGGAGCCAGAAATTCTGACTCTGGACTCTCGACTGCCGCCTGCCTGCTCCATTTATTAATATTTTACTTCTACCAGGAATAGCCCTTGCGGCGGTGCTGTCGGACCGGCCCGAGTTCGATCCCGTATCTTCAGCAGCTCGGCAAATGCCTCAGAGGTCCGCTCCCCTCGGCCGACTTCAACCATCGTCCCGACGATATTGCGCACCATATGTCTGAGAAAGGCATTGGCCTCAACCGTGTAAACGAGAAGATCTCCCTGTCGAATTAAAGAATTGTGGAAGATTTTCCTTATGGGATTATCCGTGTCTCCCCCAGTCCCCTGAAAGGAGGAGAAATCATGCCCCCCCTCTAGTGCGCGGATTGCCTGCTGCATGGCTGGAAGCTCTAAGGGTTGGTAAACATGAAAGGAGAAACGACGGTGAATAGCCGATGGCCATGGGTGATTCCAAATTCTATACTCATACACTCGGCTTTGTGCGTCCCGTCTGGCATCAAAGGAATCGGAGACCACCTCCGCCTTCTTGATCACTATGTCCGGTGGGGTGAAGGCATTAAGCCCCCTTTGCAGCCGCCAGAGATCGATCTGCTCATCCCAGGTAAAATTGGCAACCTGACTTATGGCATGTACTCCCGCATCCGTACGACCGGATCCGTGTAGCCGAACTCTTTTCCGGAGGATTTCCTCGAGGGCCTGCTCCAAAATCTCCTGAATGGTTTTACCGTTAGGCTGAACCTGCCAGCCGTTGTAATCGGTCCCGTCGTACTCGATGGTGAGATTGATGTTCATGTGAATTGCAATCAGCTTTCAGCTGTTGGCTGAACCCCACTCTTATCGTAAAACGTCAGGCGTTCTCTCTCATGAGCAGTCCGGGGATAAACCTCTATCTGTTCAGCACTCCGGACCTCCAAGGCTGAAAGGGAGTGCTGATTGCCTCAATCAAGTTATATCGACCACGGGGGAAACCCCATCTGCCTGCGCAGGCAGGTCGGTATTGTGCCCGCGGCAAGCCGCTGGTTACCTAATAATCAAGTTATATCGACCAAGGGGTTCAAACCCCGTGGTCGACCAAAGGGAAGAGCTACCGATCTCCCCTTTGGAACCCCATCGGTTTTGTACCCGCGGCAAGCCGCTGGGTTACCTAATTATCTATAAATAGCCCCTTATCAGAATTTCGGCAATCTGAACGGCATTCAGAGCGGCACCTTTGCGCAGGTTGTCTGCCACTATCCAGAGATTGATGCCGTTGGGA
>JACZXR010000632.1 GCA_022571535.1 Deltaproteobacteria bacterium
GTATTCAGGATTGCTGTTCATCGATAAATTGATGGATTTCGTGCCGTACGACACTTACGGTTATGCCTCCGTTGAATTCTTACCAAAGTTTACACAGCGGTACTGCATTGGGTGATCCTCTAACTACCTTTCCAGGTAACCTATGCCCCGTTTCCGACACCCCGAATCAATCTTTTTTTCATTTACAATATTATGCCAGTGTAGAGAATGTTTCAAGCTTAGTCCGTAGATTACCGGAGGAAGAATCTAACTCTAGCAGTGTCTTTAGCGCAGATTAAAGTCTGGTCTGACTCATTGCCGAAATCTCGGTAAAGTCGATATCATTTGTTCACAGTAAGTTTATATATCGGTTATAAAAGCGGATGATTCCGCAGCTGCAAATTTAAGCAAACATCGCAAGTCTGACACGGGGCTCTGAATAACCCCTCACAGAAACAAGCAGGAAATGTTAAATGTAAAGCCCTGACTCCCCTTTCTTAAAGGGATTGAGCAAGCCTTTCCCAACCAACACCTGTAGACTTGATCACTTTATAAGTTGCTATCTTGCAAGCCTGACCTGCTTTCTGTCACCTATTTTGTAAGGGCTAGTTTTCGTTCAGCAAACAACCCCGTAGGCCCATCGTCCGGTGTTAGGTATGCGTATTGACTTATTGAGAGAGACTCGGCCTTGGCCTATGACTGACCTTCGTGCTCGAGCCAGAAGTTTGCGATGTCGATGCAAGGGTAAAACCGCACCCCATCGTGCCGAAGGGCGTATCCGATGAATTGATCCAACAGATTGCTCATCCCGGTTCTCCCGCTGATGTGCACGTGACAGGCGTAACAAAACTTCATGGGGTGCCTGTGAGACTCCTCGTAACTGACATCGAAGGCTTCCTTCAATTGCCTGAGACCAGCATCCAGACCGAGTGGCACGAGATTGTTGTCAGTGTAATTCGGCATAACATAGCCCACCGACGCGATCTTTTTCCCATTCACGTCGATGATGTACGGGACATCCGAGTCGGAATAGTCAGCAGTCCAGACAAACCCCAGCTCCGCACATATCTCCAGCGTGTTCGGCGTCGGCCGCGGCCCCTGCGACATGTACCCGACGATTCGCTCTTTGGTGGCATGTTCAAGTGCGGCAATGGATTTAACGATCGAGTTTCGTTCATCATCCTTTGTCTTGAAGACAGGAGGATGCATCGATTGGTCCCACCCGTGGGTGGCGAGATCGTGCCCTCGCGCTCTGACTTCTCGCACGCTCTCCGGGAATAGCTCAGCGACCAGCCCGCTTGTGATGACCGTGGCCTTGACATCGTGCCGGTCCAATACGTCCAGGAGGCGCCAGATGCCGAACCTGGCGCCATATTCACGCGCGCCCAGCGCCAGGTAGTCGAATGTGTGGTGTGCTCCTCTGGGCATCGGCCTGACTGGGTCGGGCACGGACTCCCATTCGTGCAGCAAGATGAGCATCACCGCCATCCTGGTGCCGCCAGGCCATTCCCTAAACCAGTCAGGTCGCCTGGGATGCTGCGGCCGGTAATTCCACTGGTACGCCTCCACAAAATCGGGGAAAGTCATGATGGTCACACTCCTTCACATGAACTCGACACCTGTTTTCGGTCGCTTCAGGTGCCCTCAGTCCGTGAGAATACGATCACCGACCGGTCGATTGCAAGGCAATACTGTGCAGAATAAGGGTAGAGTAGAGGATAGGCTCAACCGTCTTTAGGCCAACCCTCCTGCCTGTGCCGGGCACGGCAGACAGGTGGCTGTATCCGCCGTTTCCAGCTTCGTGCCCGTTTAGGGTTACCCATAAAACAGCCGTCCAGTCCCCCCTCATCAAACCCAGCGCGCAGTTTTCCCCCACTGGGCTTTCCGATCATCTTCACCTCAAGGCATGCGAGTGCGCGTTCCCTCTTGGCCTTAAGATAGAGTCCCCACTGGAGCTCTCGGATCCTGTTAGGTGTTTCGAGCCTCACGGCAATCAAGTTATATCAAACACGGGGTTTGAATCCCC
>JACZXR010000633.1 GCA_022571535.1 Deltaproteobacteria bacterium
GAGCCAGCCGCTTTCTACGACTTTTCGTAAGGATGTGCTGGCTTTTTTGTTACTTAAAGACATGAAAAGCAAACTCCTCCCCGCATTAACCTTCTTGGTTCTCTGCTTGCTTGTGCATCCTGATTATTCCCTTGGCCAGGATGCTCAGGAGGTATGGAACAGGGCTCTACAAAAGTCCCGTGAAGTCCAGAACAACACTTATCGAAAAATCAAAGAACTAAACAGAAGAGCAAAAGAGGATGTTCGGAAATTAAAAAGAAAAGGCCGCCTGGACGTTCTAAGATCAGCTCTTGATGCGGGGAGAAAGAATCAACGAAAGATTAAGCAGGTATTGAAAAAAGCCAAGCGAGAGGTTCATGAATTGAAGATGAGCGAGCAGAATAAAAGACATGAATTATGGATGGACGCTCGGCAGAAAAAATTTGAAATATGGATAACCTCTCAACGGAAAATTCAGGGATTGCGGATAAATGATTAGGAAACAGCTCAGGAGTTTGGGACCGTTAGGTCGGACGACAAAATGGAAATGTTTTAAGTTATGTTTCTACATTGATCCCGCTCACATTCTTGCTCAGTATAATGGCCCTATTGAGGTTTAGGGAGGTTAATCCATTTGCTGATTGTCAGTTTTCCTCAGCTCGTTTGGGGATCAAGTTGCTACTGACTCAAAGGCCATAGTCATGGACAAGAATCGCGATGAATATATACCGGCGCTCAAATATAGCTGGTTGACTTCCCTATATGACCCCATACTACGGTGGACGCTGCGTGAGTCCACCTTTAAACGCCAACTGGTGAAGCAAGCCCGCATCGGGAGAGGTGATCGAGTACTTGACCTCGGCTGTGGTACAGCGACCCTTTCTCTTCTCGTAAAGAGGGCTCACCCTGAAGCGGAAGTGGTAGGTCTGGATGGCGACATAAAGGTCCTTCAAATCGCTCGAGCGAAAGCTGCCCATGCTGGCTTGGAGATTACTCTAGATCATGGGATGGCGTTTGAACTACCGTATCCTGACAACTATTTTGACTGTGTCCTTTCGAGTTTGCTCTTTCATCACTTGACGCTTGAAAACAAAAATCGGACGTTAAAAGAGGGGTTTCGAGTTCTTCGACCCCGCGGGGAGTTCCACATCGCGGATTGGGGAAAGGCACAGAATAATTTTATGCGGATCGCATTCCTGCTTGTGCAGATGCTTGATGGCTTTAAGACGACGGCAGATAACGTGCAAGGTCTACTGCCGGAACTGTTCCGCACTGCTGGGTTTGAAGCAGTCCAAGAGGCATCTCGATACATGACAATAGTTGGTACTCTCTCCTTGTATTGGGCGCGAAAACCTCAATGATGGGATACAACAAAGGGTGAGGTGGCTAAGAGCAGGACCGGAGGTGCCGCATGACCTTGTGATCGAGCCATACTCCAAACGGTCCCCCCGCGGTGCAGCCCAGAAGAATTCCAACGGCCCAACTGATGGCTATCCGTATCGGAAAGGGAACTACAGTAGGAAACACGATGAACAAGCAACCGCAGAGACGTAAAGGATACATTAACCTAGCCATTGCCGCCTTCACCTGTCCCTGCCACGTCCCAATCTTTCTCGTCATCTTGGGTGGCACGGCCTTCGGGATCTTCCTGAGCAGCCGCCTGCTGGGCGCTTTGACCCTGGGGGTCGGCTCGTTCAACTCCCACTCCTTGGTGGAAGGAGCCGTGATAAGGGACTGCCTGACCCTGAGCCGGCTCCGCAGCGGAAAGAGGCAGCGGTTGCATTTCGACTTGAGCCTGGAGACGCTTTCCAGAACGTGCCTCGGCCTTTTAAAGTCCGGCGACCGGGCCAACCTCGAACGGTCCCTGACGATCCAGACGCCCATCGGGGGGCACCTGGTGACCGGCCATGTTGATGGGCTGGGTCGGATTCACGATCGGCAGCAGGAAGACAATACCTGGTACGTCAGAATCGGTCTCTCCAAGGAGCTGCTGCGCTATTTCGTGAGCAAAGGATCGATCGCGATTGATGG
>JACZXR010000634.1 GCA_022571535.1 Deltaproteobacteria bacterium
CGGGTGCTCTGTTTGTCTCTTTGAATGCACTCCTGGTTTTTAGGATGTACCCAATCAAAATTCTGCGTGTGATTACCCGCCTGAACGTAGGCGGGCCGGCCAGGAATGCTACGTTATTAACCTCGAATCTTAATGAGGGCATTTTCGAAAGCAAATTGATTGCCGGAATAACGGATGCCCATGAAGGCGACATGTCCTTTCTTATAGAGAAACATGGGGCCCATGTCATCAGAGTTGACAGCCTATGTAATGGGTCAGGGCCAATAGGTGACCTCAAGACTTTTAGGCGACTTTACCAAGTTATAAAGAGAGAGAAACCAGATCTGGTTCATTTGCATCTCCTGAAGGCTCGTTTTTTTGGTGGACTTGCTGCAAAGCTTGCCAGGGTACCGGTGATAGTTGAGACGTTTCATGGGACCCTTTTTAGTGATTATTACGGGAAGTTAACGACAGCTGCTATTTTGGCTGCGGAGAGGTTTCTGGGATGGCTGATTATGGATCGGGTGATTGCCATTAGTGAAACGCAAAAGGATGAATTGGCCCGATACCGGATTTGTCCACGGGAGAAGATCAGTGTCATTCCCCTGGGACTTGACTTAGATCGTTTTGTTCAATGTTCAAAGTTCAGGGGAGAGCTGAGAAAAGAGCTGGGCTTAGCCGAAAGAACGCTTCTCATCGGGACGGTAGGACGATTAGTGCCGATCAAAGGCCTTAGTTTCTTGTTGAAGGCTGTTCAGAATCTTGTCCGCACCACGAACGTTGACTTTTGTTTACTGATTGTTGGTGATGGGCTGATACGGAAAGATCTGGAGTTACAGGTCTCGTCTCTAGGCATCGAGAAGAAGGTACGATTTTTAGGTTGGAGGTTTGATTTAGAGAAGGTTTATGCAGATTTGGAGGTGGTGGTTTTGAGCTCTCTAAATGAAGGCACACCGGTTTCACTCATTGAAGCAATGGCTGCAGGCAAGGCAGTCGTCGCAACTAAAGTGGGTGGGGTTGCTGATCTAGTCGAGAATGGTAAGACGGGCCTTCTGGTCCCGTCGAAAGATTCTGATGCACTGGCCAGTGCCATTCTCCGCCTCTTGAACGATAACAACCTTCGGAGATGCATGGGCGAGAAGGCAAGGGTCTCTGTTCGGTCGAAGTATGATGTCTCTCGCCTGATACAAGAAATGAAAAAATTCTATCTTGGCTTAGTCCCTTCATCGAAGTCAGAAAGCTGGGAGGCTGGAAAGCTGAAAAGCTAAAAAGCCAGAAGGCCTGGAGTCTGGAAGGCGAGGCAGCTGGGAGAAGGGAAATTTGACGAGGACCACATCACCGGGATGAGAGGTCGTTGGCATAAAGGTCTGGCTCGGTTAGCCATTCTTGGAACCCGGACTCGGCCAAGCCCATCCACTCTTGGATCTCAAGCCGATCCGCCACTTTCGCTAGGACCGTTTTAAGTTGCTCAGCAGGGAGGTCGCGGAGCAGTTCGGCGAGCTTTTCGGGTGTTACTTCAACTATCAAATTAGGCATGAAGGTTTGCTCCTTACCAAAACCCTAGCAGGGACAGGAGTATCCGTCAACTGCAGGCCCCACCAGGAAGCTAGAAGGCTGGGAGGCGACAAGACCAGGGGATAGAGCGTGAGAGAGGCGAGTTATCTATCGATGCTTTGTCTAGACAGTTTGGCTATGTAGAAGGAGGAGCCGGAAGGCAAAATGAAATATCTCCTGACTGGCGGCGCGGGGTTTATTGGATCCCATTTATCTGAGGCACTCCTGGAGAGAGGGGATGAAGTCTGTAATATTGATGATCTTTCGACCGGGGGGATAGAGAATACCGGGCATCTCAAAGGCCGAATTGAATTCAGGTATGTTCTTGATATGGTTATGAATAAGTCGATTATGACAGAGCTTTTAGATGAGCAGGGACTGTTTGAAATTATAAGGTATTAGCCCCGATCCGACAAAAATAATCAAGCCATATGTGATCCTGAGCTGATGTCGCATGCTTTGCCGACATATTGACCC
>JACZXR010000635.1 GCA_022571535.1 Deltaproteobacteria bacterium
GGCCCTGCCAGATTGACTGTCGCGCCGCCACGGACATCGAGAAAGCGCCCAATCGTAAGCGTGCTAGGATTCACAGTTATCAGGGGATCTGTACCGGTGCCACTCAAAGAGGTCCCGCTATCCTGAACGCGCAGTATATCTCTCCTGGACAACGCTGCTGATCCGACCGTGAGTGTACTGTTGGTAACGTCGAGAAGTTTTCCAGCAAGTGTGACGTTTGCCCCTGATTTGACCAGAATAAGGCGTTCGCTCACGTTGAGTGTTTCATTGCTAAGCTGGAAAAAGGGCGATCGACTGCTAGTGGTATCCGCCTCGAATATAAAAGGAAGCGCTGAGGCTGTAAAAGGCTGGGTTGTTACTGTTGCCGGGAGTGTGCCTCCCCCTTCCAAGATCGCTATTTGGACAGATTCCGATTCCAATGTTTTCGAAACTGTCCCCCCTCCAGAGCTAGGCGCGGGTTCCTCCGATGCTGCCTCCACTACAGGGGTGAGGCCTTGCTCTATCGCCGTCTGAGGAGGACTCTGTGCGATTGTCTCCACGGTTTGCTCCGTGCCAGCCGTCTCAACTTCTTGTACTGTTTCCTGAGCCTCCTGTTGTGTATCTTGCAACGCCGTGAGTGTCTCGCCCGTGACCGCCTCCACAATCGCTGTCGCTAACTCGGCGGCCTGCTCCGTCTGAACCTTAGCCGTCTGCTCCTGATTGGCCTCCTCCGTAACTGCTGCCTCTACTTCCGACGCATCCACAATCTCAGTGGCCTCAGCCTGAGTAACGGTCCCTACCGGCCCTACTTGCACCCCCGTGGCCGCAGTCCCCGTTACATTGATAGAGGTGTTTGGGGTCAACGTGATAGGCGGCTGGCCCTGGGGAGTCGCAATGGCACTCCCCGTTAGAAGAATAAAAATAGTCTGGGCTAATGCAGCGTTATATTGCACGAGAATGGTCGAGCCTGTCACGCGGGCAACCGCATTCGGTGTGCGGATCTGCACCTCATCCCCCTTACGCATAAGGCTGCGCGCCACGTTGACCAGGATGCTCCCTGAGGACAAGTCATGAATAGTGCGAGTTCCGCCGCCAGGAATTAGCTCCTCGCGCACCTCAAGGCGGGAAAGCTCACGCATCGTGACAGTGCTCTTGCCCCCAAAGAGGACTCGGATCAGAGACTTCTCCTGCGTATCGATAACATCACGTAGGTTGAGATCGTCTTTAAAGCTAAGGGCCGTCTTAGTCGTAGCCCGGGTCAACTGCGCCTTGCCCCTAAGAGCAGTTACAACACCAACAGCTTGTTGAGCTAACGCCAGGCCTGTGAAAATTAAGGAGAAAGATAAGGCGAGAATGGCAAGACGAAAAAAGTGATTTTTCATAGAAGCCTCTTGGTTGAAAGTAGCATCTTAATCGTCACCAACATCGGGAGTATGGACCTGGCCAACATTTTGAGCCAAACAGTTAAATGTGGCCATACGAGAACCGCAAAAGATGTGCCAACCAAGATAAGTTAGTAGAAGATCTGCCAAACTGAGGGAATTAGGAGGTTTTCCCCTGAAAATGCACGGCAAAAAGGCGGAGATGCAAATACGGAATGGCAATTTTTGGAATATTTGTTACAAAATGGTCCATAGAGAATTTAGGCAGCGTACTCCTCGCACTTAAGCCTGCTCAAGATATAAAACAAAAAAATAGGCGCCTCGTGGTGAGACACCCTCGTTGGTGTTTTTAGCGGTGGTGATCGGCACTCAGTCTGCCGGCATCCCAGCTTTCCAGCCTCCCAGCTAGGAGGCCAGGAGGCGAGAAGGTCCTGAAGGCTTATACCTGATGGCCATGACCTATGGGGCAGTAACGTTCACTGCGCCAATCTTAGTCGCTAAACCAGAAGCGGCACATTAACGTTTGGCTCTTAACGGCCGAGAATAAGAAAAAGAAAGGGCGCCTCGATTTACGAGACGCCCGTGAATAGCGTGCCGATTGGCCTTGATTGGCTAGTTGCCCTGGATAGTAACCACACCACT
>JACZXR010000103.1 GCA_022571535.1 Deltaproteobacteria bacterium
CGACCACACTATTGATGGACCGGAACCCACATGCCTCCAATCGAAAGCGCATCCAGGCTGGTGAAGAGATTGGGTGGAGATCGCAGACCATTCTGGCGGAATACCGTGGGCAGAGTCTGGAATCCCGTATCTCCACATCCACCAGTCGTGTCAGGCTGGAGTCCTTGGCATGGCGGCTTGAAGGGGGACGTCTCAGCCTTCCCCCCGTCAGGGCAGCGAGCTCTCGGGCCAATCCAAGGACTCCAAGACAATCGCCGCGATTGGGGGTGACGGCTACCTCTAGGATCCAGTCGTTCAGCCCCAAACAAGAAAATACCGATTGGCCCAAGGGGGCGTCTTCAGGCAAGGTCATGATGCCTTCGTGGTCCTGGGATAAACCTAGCTCCTTCTCGGAACAGAGCATCCCGTCGGAGGCTTCGCCCCTGATCACCGTAGCTTTCACAACAGTCCCGGAAGGAAGCGCTGTGCCGGCCTTGGCCAAAGGGGACTTCATTCCCACGCGGACATTGGAAGCTCCACAAACCACCGTGATCTTCTCATCTCTGGTACCGACCGTGACAAGGAAAAGGCGATCCGCTCGTGGGTGGGGACGGACCTCGGTTACAAGGCCAACCACAACCCCTGGGACCCGACCAAAAGGCCTCAGGGATTCAACCTCGAGACCTGCCATGGTTAGGGCCCTGGCAACAGCGTGCGGCCCTTCCTCCCCATTGCCTGTAAACCCGGCGGGTAGGTCCACAAGTTCTTTTAACCAGTTAAAGGTGAACTTCATCTTTTCAGAGAGGATCTAATCCCGGGTCGGGATTTCGACCGCAGGGAGCGCCCTCCAATCAGGGTTCGAAGGAAGTCCTCGGGATAGAATTCGAATATTACTTCACAGCTCCAATCCTGTATCTTTTTTGGATCGGGGCTAACGAAATTGTCTCAAAAAACGGATATCGTTTTGAAAAAACAAACGGATGTCTTCAATCCTGAACTTCAACATGGCAATCCGTTCCACTCCCATTCCAAACGCAAAGCCGGAGAATTTTTCCGGACTGTAGCCGACGAACTGAAAGACCGATGGATCGATCATCCCTGAGCCGAGGATCTCCAACCACCCTGAACCTTTGCATACTCGGCAGCTCTGTTGTGCAGAAGGACTGCCCTTCCCGCTGCAGAGCAAACATTCAATATCCACCTCTGCGCTCGGCTCTGTGAACGGGAAAAAGCTCGGGCGGAACCGCACCTTGATTTCCTTTTGGAAGATCTGGTGCAGAAAGTGTGTCAGAACGCCCTTGAGATCCCTGAAGGTGATGTGGTGGTCCACCATAAAACCCTCGACCTGATGGAAGATGGGAGAGTGGGTGGAATCATCGTCGTGCCGATAGACTGCTCCAGGGGCGATAATTTGAAGAGGGGGTTGGCGGGTTTCCATGACCCGAATCTGAACGGGTGAGGTGTGGGTCCTCAATAGACGACCATCCGTGACAAAAAAGGTGTCCTGCATGTCCCGGGCAGGGTGGTCTTTGGGAATATTGAGGGCCTCGAAATTATGATAATCGTCCTCTATGTCGGGGCCACGCGCAATTTCAAATCCCATCCCCAAAAAGACATCAATGATCTCATCCATCATCAGGGTAATTGGATGAATAGATCCCCGCTCCAGACGGCTTCCTGGGAGGCTGATATCAATTCGCTCTTCTCGCAGAAGCCGCTCCTTTTCCCGGACCCTGAGTTCCTTGAGCCCTGTCTCTATCTGTTCCTCAAGGTAACTTCTGAGCCTGTTAAGCTGATTCCCTATTTTGGGTCTCTCTTTAACCGGCACCTCCTTCAGGCTGCGTAACATCAGGGTGAGTTTCCCTTTTCTTCCCAGGTACTCGACCCTGAGTTGGTCGATTTCCTGCTCATTGGAAAAGCGCCCAACCCGAGCCGCAATCTCTCCCCGGAGAGATTCCAAAGAGTCTTTCATGGAGGTAAGCGGGGAGATGGCGGCTACGCCGTTAGGTGAGTCCTTGCAAGCTGGGCTATTTGGGTAAAGGTGGGCATGTCCGAGACAGCCAGATCGGCCAGGATCTTTCTGTCCAACTCTACTCCGGCCTGCTTGAGACCCTTCATGAATTGACTGTAGGAAAGCCCGCAGATCCTCGTGCCTGCATTGACACGCTGGATCCAGAGACCCCGAAACTCCCTCTTCCGAACGCGCCTATCCCTGTAGGCAAAGACCAGTCCGCGCTCCACTGTCTCCCTGGCGGAGCGGTACAATTTCCCACGCCCCCCTACGTATCCCTTTGCCAGCTTTAAGATCTTTTTTCTTCGCCGCCTGGACTTGGGGCCTCTTTTTACTCGTGGCATGAATTCAACTCCTTATGTTTATAGTGTCCAGTCTTTTACCAAATGCGTGTTGCTGATATGGTTTCTCTTTACAAATACGGTATGAGCTTTCGGATGGTCTTTGTTTCCTGAGCGGAGACAAGGCCGGCATGTCTGAGCCTTCGCTTGCGCTTTCTCCCCTTGCTCGAAAGCAAGTGGCTCTTACCGCTCCGGCGTCTCTTGACCTTTCCTGTAGCAGTGACTTTGAATCTCTTCATTGCGCCTCTGCTGCTCTTCATCTTGGGCATCACTTTCTCCTTCTCATGAATAGCCTTCTGCCGTCAGTGTTCAGCTGACAGCTGATTTTATTTAGGGGTCAGGAGCATCGCCATGCTCCTTCCTTCCATTCTGGGGGATATATCAGGCTTGGCGATGTCCTCTACCTGCAACAAAACCCCGTTCAACATTTGCTTACCAAGTTCCGGGTGGGTGATCTCTCGACCGCGGAAGAAGACGGAGACCTTTACCCTTTGTCCCCTCTCGATAAATCGGCGAATGTTGCGAACCTTATGGACAAGGTCGTGGGTATCTGTCCGCGCTCTCATCTTGACCTCTTTGATGGATACAGAGGTATGCTTCTTCCCTCCCCCCTGATCCTTCTTTTTCTGGAGGTAACGGAACTTTCCATAATTCATGATGCGGCAGACTGGTGGTTGAGCTTCGGGGGCCACCTCGACCAGATCGAGCTCATCGTTTTCCACCAGACTGAGGGCCTCCCGCAGCGGCATGACGCCCAATTGATTTCCCTCCGGACCGATGACCCGGACCTCATGGGCCCGGATTTGATGATTAATTCTTGCTTGCCTTGCTATAAGCCACCTCCTTTTTCAATAAGTTACCAAGCCGGCTTTCAGCTTTAAGGTTTGAGCTGAGTGCTGACGGATTATTGCAGTTCTCCCGATTTACGGGCGATTTCAAGCTTCAGAATGTCCGCAAAATCTTTGACGGACATGGATCTCAAGTTTTCCCCACCCCTGCGGCGTGGGGATACCGTTTGATCACGCATCTCCCGATCTCCAATAATCAACGCGTAGGGGACCTTTGCAACTTGAGCCTCGCGGATTTTATAGCCCAGTTTTTCGTTTCGATCATCTAACTCTGTCCGCCACCCTGCCGTCTTCAGGTCCTCGTAAACCTTTTGGGCGTAGACCTTTTGCTTGTCCGTTACGGTCATAATCTTTAGTTGGACGGGTGCCAACCATAAAGGAAACGCCCCTGCAGTATGCTCGATCAAAATCCCCATGAAGCGCTCGATAGAGCCCAAGATGGCCCGGTGGATCATCACAGGCCTGGCCTCTGACCCGGCGGCCGTCACGTAAGTGAGATCAAAGCGTTCCGGCATGGAAAAGTCCAGCTGGATGGTACCTAACTGCCATCCGCGCCGCATTGCGTCCGTCACGACAAAATCGATCTTGGGACCGTAAAAGGCCCCGTCTCCCTCGTTAACCTGATAGTCGATTCCGCTTTTTTTCAGGGATTGGGCCAGAGAATTTTCTGCCCGCTCCCAGGTCTCAGGACTCCCGATAAAATGCTCCGGGCGAGTCGACAGCTTAACCTGCATCTTGTTAAACTGAAAGGTCTCATAGACCTCACGGAACATTTTCAGGAGATCGGTCATCTCTGCCTCGATCTGCTCGGGGGCACAGAAGATGTGGGCGTCATCCTGGGAAAAGGTCCGCACCCGGGTAAGGCCGGCGGTCACTCCGGATTTCTCGTAGCGGTGGAGCCGACCGAAGTCCGCAAGGCGCAGCGGGAGATCACGGTAGGACCGTTTCTTCGCAGAGTAAATGAAGGTATGTCCGGGACAATTCATCGGCTTGACCCCGAACTCCCGGTCTTCGATGTGTGTGAAGAACATATTTTCCTTGAAATGGTCATAGTGCCCGGACTGGCGCCATAGGTTGACATCAAAAATCTGCGGGGTAATGACTTCCTGGTAACCGAATCGGAGATAGAGCTGGCGCATGTGTGAGATCAATTCGTTGTAGATAATAGTACCCTTGGGGTGCAAAAAGGGGCTGGCCGGGGCTATGGGATGAAAGCTGAACAGGTCCAACTCTCGGCCCAAACGGCGATGATCCCTCTTTTTGGCTTCCTCTAGCAGGTGAAGATGCTCGCGCAGCAACTCCTGCGATGGGAACGAGGTCCCGTAAATTCGCTGCAGCATCTCGTTTTTTTCGTCACCCCTCCAATATGCTCCGGCCACCCCTGTTAGCTTGAATGCCTGGATGATTCCGGTGGAAGGGACGTGGGGCCCACGACAGAGATCCACCCAGTTCCCCTGTCGGTAAAGGGAGACTGTTTCCTCCGAGATGTCTGTCAAGATGGCGACCTTATACTCTTCGCCCATCTGGTGAAACAGCTTGATGGCCTCTTCCTTTGGCATCTCTTCTCGCGTCACTTTAAGATCTAACCCCGCAAGCTTCTGCATCTGTGCCTCTATCTTCCCGATCTCCTCAGGGGTGAAGGACTTATCCCGCTTAAAGTCGTAGTAAAAACCATCCTCTATTGTGGGTCCGATGGTGACTTGGGTACCGGGAAAGAGGCTCTGTACCGCCTGGGCCATGAGGTGAGCAGTCGAGTGGCGCAAGATGCTCAAACCCTCAGGGCTATTAAGTGGAATCCAGTCCAAGGTGCAATCCATGCTCAGAGACCGGTCGAGGTCAACCGGGAGCCCATCGATTTTTGCGGCAATGACAGTGCCGTTGAGTTCCAGAGTTGACATGAAATCTTGGATCTTGAGTCCAGGGGACACCTCCGCGGTTTTCCCCTCTGGTAGTTTCACATGGATATTATTCATCATTATCCTTGGGCCCAAGCGACCAGCTGTCGGCACTCAGCAAAAAGCTGAATGCTGATGGTTGACTGCTAAAAGCCGAGATTTAAAGAATGGTAGGCACGGGCGGGATTGAACCGCCGGCCTCTTCCGTGTCAAGGAAGCGCTCTCCCACTGAGCTACGTGCCTGTCCGAGGGCAACAAACAGGTGCCTCTCTGCCCCCCATGGTGCTGCAAGCATCTGATTTTATTATCAATTTTTACGTACTGTGTCAACTCAACCTAGGCAGGGATGGGGCCCGCTCTTGGAACCAAACCAATCCTCTATACACGTACTGCAGGCCGGAGATGATCGTCGTTACAGCACTCAAAAGGAAAAAGTAGAACGGGAGCGGGGAAGGAATCATATTGGGATCATACAGAGAAACCAGGACAATAGTAATCGTCAGCAGTAGTAGAAAGGTATTTATCTTTCCCAGGGTGCTGGGCTGAATCTCCATACGTTCCTCGACAACGAAATAGATCGCGCCATATCCCAGCGTGACTATCACATCGCGGCTCAGGACCAGGATGGTCAACCAGGCGGGCACGCCATCGATGAGGGTCAGCACCACAAGGGAACTAATAATCAGGAGCTTGTCTGCTAAAGGGTCAAGATAGGCACCTAAGCGGGTCCGCTGATTGGTAAATCGGGCCACGGGTCCATCCAGTGCATCGGTGATACCACCAATCAGAAAGACCAGCAGGGCATAGCCGTATAACCGAGAAAATAAGAGGACCAAGAAGAAAGGGATCGTTGCGATGCGGATAAAGGTAAGATAGTTGGGAAGATTAAGCATGGTAGTGGCTTTCTTCATCCTGGTACCTCAAGGCTATTCTCTCCTAACCACTTTCTCATTTGGCCTGCAAGCTTTGGGGTAAGGAGCGCAGTTACATGGGTCCTATCTTGTTCATACCTCTCCTCCAATATTCGCCCGCGTTGACGCAAAAGCGAGAGGAGAGATCCCTGGGAAGGGGAAAAACAGAGCTCGGTCCGTTCCTTGCCCTGGTCCAGAATCCTTCCGACGGTATCAAGAAGTTGATCGATCCCTTTGCCGGTTCGCGCAGAAATGGGACACATGCCGTAAGCTCTGTTGTAGCCGAGCCTCTGAGGCGGCGCCTCGGAAACGGCATCGATCTTGTTGGGCACAATGAGCTGGGGGATCTGCCCCGCCCCAAGATCCTTTAGGACAGCCTCCACTGCCTGGACCTGCTCTTCGTAGAAGGGACTGGTCATGTCCACCAGGTGGAGCTGTAGATCCGCCCTTCTCACCTCTTCTAGCGTGCTCTTGAAGGCCTCGATGAGGGAATGCGGAATTTTATTGATAAACCCGACCGTGTCGACCACCATCACCTTGTCCCCGTTAGGGAGTCGGAGGCACCGGGTGGTGGGGTCTAGGGTGGCAAATAGTTTGTCCTCCACCATCACCCCGGCACGGGTAAGGGCATTCATCAGCGTTGATTTTCCCGAGTTGGTATACCCGATCAAGGCAACGGTGGCATAGGGAACTTCCAAACGTTCTTGACGCTGTATGTCACGGGTCCTTTCAACTGTTCTGAGGCGGCGTCTCAATGTCCCAATCCGTTCCCGCACGCTTCTTCGGTCCACTTCCAGCTGGGTTTCACCCGGACCACGGGTTCCAATCCCTCCGCCAAGTCGCGAGAGATGACCCCAGCGGCGGGTTAAGCGGGGGAGAAGGTATTCGAGTTGAGCCAACTCAACTTGTAGCTTGCCTTCATTGCTTCTTGCCCTCTGGGCAAAGATGTCGAGGATCAATTGACTGCGATCGATGACCCGGACCTCAAAGGCCAATTCGAGATTACGCTGTTGGGCCGGGCTTAGATTCTCATCGAAGATGATCAGATGTGGCCTCATCTCATGAATAGATTCTTGGATCTCCTCTATCTTCCCCTGCCCGATCAGGGTTGCCGGGCTTATCCTTTTTAGGTGTTGGCTGAACCTTCCCACCACTTGGGCTCCGGCGCTTGTGGCCAGCTTTTCCAACTCATCCGCCCCGTCTTCCAAGGGAATTTGATGGGCAGATAAAGGCAGATCTACTCGTACGAGAATAACCCGTTCTTTTGTTTCGAAAGGAGTTGTGGAGACTTGCTTCAAGGCTCTAAAGGCTGGATCTGATACGCCTGCCGAAGGATCGGTCCAGCATCTCCAGGAGTTCCGGACTGGGATTAATCTTGAATTGATGTGGTAGCTCAATAATCGTTTCGCTCTTGTCGGCGTTAAGGAGATGGAGCAGAACCATGCTGGCTCCACGGTACTGAAGGAGGATGTCATGTAAACGGTTTAATTCCTGAGTGGTTACCTCTTGGGTGG
>JACZXR010000104.1 GCA_022571535.1 Deltaproteobacteria bacterium
ATCGGCCCTATCCGCTATAGCCGAGCTTCGTATCACATCGGGCAATTTTGAGGATCTGTACAAGCAGGCCTTGAGTAAAGTGCTTGAAATTCTTGGTCTCAGGCATGGCAATTTGAGGCTTCTCAACCCAAATAGCGGGGAACTAGATCTCATGGCATCTCAAGGGTTCCCGGCCGACTATGCAGAGGAATTTCGCAGCATAAAGATTGGAGAGAGGAGTGCGGGGAGAATTATCCGCGTCAAGGGTCCAGTCGTTTGGGACAACATTCAGACCGACCCTTCCTGTGCCTATCTCCAGTTGAGAAGGGAGGGGATTAATTCCTTACTAGGTGTTCCTCTACTGGCACATGACGGGGTTATTGGGAGCCTCTCTGTGGCTAGCCTCAACAGGGGAGTATTCGGCGACCAGGAGGTCGAGCTGCTTACCGCGATGGGTAGAGTGCTTGGTATATCTATTGAAAACTCCCGCCTCATTTCAATCCTTAAGAACAGTATGAATGACCTCACCAAGTTGACTTTGAGGCTGGAGGAATCGGACGGGATCAAAAATCGACTGTTTAGTGTGATCTCCCATGAATTCCGTACCCCGATCACCGTTATTCTTTCCAATGCCGAGCTTCTCGCTGATGAGATGTTTGGTGAGGTCAATGGAAAGCAAAGGAACAGTTTGTTGACCATTCGAGCAAGTGGAGTCCGCCTCCTCTTCCAAATCGAAAATGCCCTTGACATAGCGCAGCTTGAAGCAGGAGCACAAGCGGTTCATTCTGAGCCCTTCTTGATACGCGACATTCAGGGTAAAATGTCCGAGGCACTGGAAGATGTAATTAAGCGGAAGCGCTTTGAGGTGCATTGGGAGATTGAGCCTGGGATTCCCCCTCTTTTCACCGACGC
Source organism: Deltaproteobacteria bacterium (assembly GCA_022571535.1). Taxonomy (GTDB): domain Bacteria; phylum Desulfobacterota; class Binatia; order UBA9968; family CAXXLF01; genus JACZXR01. Next base: position 892 of record JACZXR010000104.1, read on the forward strand.
AGGGATGATCGTTAAGATTTTCCGTAACCTGATCGATAATGCTATTAAGTTTACCGAAAATGGAAAGGTGACGGTCAGGGTGCGCTTTTTGCCAGAGAGGCAATGGATGCAGTGCGAGGTGGAGGATACTGGGATAGGGATACCAGGGGAAAGGTTTGAAGTTATTTTCGATCCTTTTCATCAAATGGACAGTTCGCATACGAGACTCTATGGGGGAATGGGGTTGGGATTACGCTATGTGAAAAGGGCACTGGAGCTCCTCGGTGGTGGGATCAAGGTGGAAAGCACAATAGGTAAAGGTTCCGTTTTTAAGTTTTGGTTTCCCCTAAAAGACGGGAGGAGAGGGTAAGTGGAAGCAAAGGAGGCACAGTGCGCGGAGCTTATCAAGCTCTTTGCATTTGTCCTTAACCAGCTGCGTCTCTATTCGGATAAGCATCCCGCTGCTCAGCTGGCTGGGCGTAACTTCTCGGCGATGCTTCAGGTGGTGCTGGAATTGGGCACTAGCGTCGTTTGTGGATTTGTGGAGGGACGACTAGTTGTCAATGACTGCTTCTTTGACACTAAGACCAGCGGCGTGCGGGCCATGTTGAATTTGTGCCAGGAGCTTCAGATCGAGAAGCTGATTTTTGAGCCGGGATCCGATGAGCAAGAGGTGAAGGCTATGCTTAATCTGATGGCCCTTCCACCGAAAACCGTTGAGGCTAGAGGGGGATTCAAGAAGGTCTTTGAAGAGGCAAATTTCATGCACATTCGGCTGGGGGTCGCTCGCCATCACCTGCTAGGGGAAGATGAGGAGGTGGTTTCGAAGTCAAAGATCCGTGTAAATGAGACGGTTGAAGAGGGCCCCCTCCCTCAGAAAGTTCAGAAAACAGATCGCATTGAGGAGCTGATCGAACATTGCATAAAGCGAAATGAGGCCACGATCGAGTTTGATGCTGATAGGATCGTCTACGATTTGGAGAGGAGAGTTCAAGAATCGGCCTGCCAGATGGTCCGTCGTGCTGAGGACGTAGGTATGCTCAGGCGAATCGTGGATGGGATCGCCTATTTTCTTGAGCAACGGCTTTCACCCGAATTTATAGAGAAGGGAAGGGAGATCTCCCTGCCCATCTATCGCCTTGCCAGGGAGTACAGGAAGGCCATCGGGGGTGTCGAGGTCCCAGAAGACTTTAAGGGAATGAAAGAAGAGCTGGGTGGTATCTTGGAACGGTGTGCTGACAGCATCAAGTTGAATGTGCTTACCAGGGCCTTTGTAGAAAGCGGCAGCGATCCCAGATCACTGTCAAAGTTTCTTCGCACCAGGGAGGCTCACGAGCGCCTTCGGGAACCACTGAAGGAGAGACTCAGTTCTCTGGGGGTTTCGCAAAAGGACTTTGAGCAGATCTTTGAAGTGCAGGCGGAAGCGCGTGTACTCAGGAGGGCACGCCAGGCAAATGTGACCCCTGAAGAGCTGGAAGAGCTTCGCAGGATACGGGATCATTTTGAGGAGGAGCTTGCCCGTCGGGTACAGCAACAGACCACACTTCTCGAGCGAGGATTGGGGCGGGCCTTGGATGAAAAGGAAAGGGTGGATCACATTATTAGAAATATTGGAGAAGGACTGGTCGTGGTGGATAATGATGGAAAAGTTCAGCTGATGAATCCGGCTGCAGAGAGACTATTGGGGATAGACCAGGGGAAGGGCAAAGGATCCCTGATCTCCCAGATCATGAAGGATGAGCACCTGTTGGCCCTGGCTAAGGGTCCTCTGCGGGACAATGGCGAGAATATAACCAAGGAGATCGAAGTGAGTAGCGTTAGCGACGAGACCCGCCGGGTACTTCAGGCAAGCACCGCGGTGATAGAGAACGAAGAGGGAAAGACCGTGGGCGTCGTGGCGGTATTGAGTGACATTACCAAGCAGAAGAAACTGGATGAGATGAAATCCAAGTTTGTGGCCCATGTTTCCCACGAACTCAGAACCCCTTTGCTCGCGATAGAGGAGTCCTTGGGGCTACTCCTTGGAGGTACAGCTGGGGGGATCAGCCCTGATCAGGAGAAGTTTCTCTCCATCGGGCACCGAAACATCGGCCGACTCTCCCGACTCATTAATGATCTTCTGGACGTGGCCAAATTAGAGGCGGGTAAGATGGAACTGCATCCCATTACCTTTGAGATCAATGATATGGTGCACCATGTTTCTGAGACAATCCGCACTTTGGCAGAAGGCAAGGGTGTGACCATCGAGGAAATATACTCCAGAGGGGGTGTTGAGGTGGAAGCGGACGCCGACCGTTTGACCCAGGTGGTGACCAATCTTCTGGGCAATGCAATCAAGTTTACGCCTGAGGGGGGAAAGATCATCCTGGAAGTGGATACAGATCGGTTGGATTTAGGGATCTCACGGGATTCTTGTGTGTCCATCAGCGTTGAGGACACAGGGCCTGGGATCCCTTTGGAGGAACAGAAGAGAATCTTTAACAAATTTGAACAGGGTAGTAACTCTTCCTCCCAAAGTGTTAGCAGCACAGGGCTAGGGCTAACCATTGCCAAAGAAATTATTGAGCTTCACGGAGGAAAAATATGGGTGGAGAGTAAAGAAGGGGAAGGGAGCCGTTTCTCCTTTGTCATTCCGAAGCGCTTTAGGAACGGCGCCCGAAAGAATTAAGATCCATACTCCATTTTAAAGGTCACTCCATCTGTATAATTTTTCACTTACTAAGGAGTTCATTAGTCAGGAGCCATCAGGCGACCGAGGGGCGAGTCCTGGAGAGCGCGGGCACATCCCCTTCGGGATTGCAAATTTCAGATTTCAAATTGTAAATCTGAGTTTTGAAATTCCGAGCGTATCGAGGACCAGGTGGCCATCAAGGCACAGGCCCATTGACCGCGCTCGGACCTGTCTGCGTGTCCGCACAGGCAGGTGGACTCTGCTCGACGGATGCCGGCTTTCAAGGAGTTGTAACTCGTCAAGACACTAATGAACTGATTAATAAGTGTTCGGGCCGGGGCCTCTACCTTATTTGCAGGGGTCAATAAGCTTCATCAGAACGTGCCGCCTGTTCTTCGTGTACGGCCTCACTTGCTGAGGCCATCTGCCGGTTTCCACAGCCTTGTCCCACGCCTTGCTGATTAAAACTTCGGGGCTTTCCAGTTCATAAATGGCTGTATACTTGGGGTTGTTTTCTATTCGGATCGTCTGCTTTTCGCCGCCGATGCTCATTATCAGGTCCTGCCTCTGGAAGCGGGCTATTGAAATAATCCCGGGCACCTCACTTAATAACGGGACATGTTCCTTGTCGTAAACCTCATTGAAAACCGCCTCGTGATCCGGATCTACATCCATACTTGCTATCATCAGGTACTTTGAACTGATAGGCATGACGTTCTAACTCCTTCCTGTCTTTTTTTAACTACTTAACAGTTTTTCCAGTCAAGTTTTCAGCCGTTTTATACTACTTTTACTACCTCCCCGCTACCGCTTGTCAACCAGCGCGTAAAGAGGGCCCCCCGTTATCGTCTAATATCACCCCCCGGGGGGGGGTGTAATTCTTTCAATACTAGGTACGACCTTAAGGCTATCTGGGTTAGGGGTCGTTGTTTATAGAGCCTACTATAGTAGAGGCATTAAATAACCTTACATAATGCACAAATCTTATTTAGTCCCCAATGTCTTTGGCGTTTGCGAATTGCCTGTTCGATCAGATCAATGGTTCCGTGATAGCGATTGGTGGTGACTTCGTATCGTATCAAGTGCCAGATGCGCTCCTGGGCATTGAGTTCAGGATGATACGGCGGCAGGTATTCCATCTGGACTTCCCGATGTTCGGCAAGAAAATCCTTAATCGGCTGCCCCCTGTGCCAGGGCGCGCCGTCGACATAGAGGTAAACCTTCCATCCTTTGACCCGGTGGCATAGGTACTTCAGAAATGCTGGGAACCCCTCTCGATTACCTTTCGGCCAGCGAAATAAACCATGCCATCCATAGAGTGGGTCCACCCATCCAAATAGGTTCAGTCGCTTGTGATGCTGGCTCGTGGTGGGTACCGTCGGTTGGGAACCACGCCTTGCCCAAACACGGCCGAGCTTCGGATGCAAGGAAAAGCCACTCTCGTCAGCAAAAACCAGTAGAGCCAACTCTCCCTGTTCTAAGATTCGGTGGAGTTTTTTTGAGCCCTCGGCGAAACTTGCCAACGCCTTCGTTAGTCGCTTGGATGTATCGGTAAATAGGCTGTTTCAAAACGAACCCGAGGTGCTTGAGCCAGTTGCGTGCCTGTCGTGGGTGCAATTGAACGTTGCAAACCTTCTGCAGGAACTCGACCACGACGACTCCATCCCAGCGAGTGCGATGCAACCCAAAATCTTGCGGAGATTTTGTCAATGCCTTTTCCAACTTGCGCCGGGTAGCAGGATCCATCCGTGTAGGTCTGCCAGGACGAGGTTCGTCGACCACACTGTCGAGCCCCTTCCGGTTGGCTTTGCCAATCCAGTCCACGACCGCTTGACGACTGACGCCAAACAGACGGCTGACAGCCGTAGATTTCCAGCCAGCCAAAAGCAGCAGCAGCCCGGCGATTCGAATACCGTTCCAGGCACCCGGAATCGTTTCGGCTTCGCGCAGCAAGGTCTTCCGCGTAAGGGAAGGATGCGACAATTTGAGTGGTTTCATGCATACAGCTTAATTGACCATCAGCTATGATGTCAAGTTATTTAATACCGTACATATAGATCTTTTCTTTCTTTGGGTGGGTTGGTCTCGGGACGAACTTCGGTTTGAGAAGGCCTGCCTTGAGCTTCTCCCGCAGTCTTTAGCTCTCACCACGGATGTTCACGGTGGCCGACTGCCAGACTGTATAGAGAGTTTGGTTTGTATGCCATCCCGGTTCATGCCCCGTATCGGCGGACTTGTATGCCTTGAGGTGAAGATGATCGGAAAGCCCAGTGCGGGAAGGAGCAGCCGACAAGGCTGCAATCCAGCTGGTGAAAGTCCAGCCGTGACAGTTGCCCGTGTCGGTCACGTAGCGATGCCACATCCCGAGTAGGGTAACCGCTCGGGCGATGCGTGGTGTAAAAGGCCCGGCCGCTCAGCGTACGAGGTACGCTGCGGTGGGAGCGATCGGGGGGCCAAGTGAGTGTGGGAGATTGAAGATGATCGAATGACTGCAGCCCCGAAAAGGGCTCCCTGCCGAAGTCGCTATGGCAGGGGTACTTTCGTGCGCCAAACGTGTTTCCCGTAACGTGAGGCCGATGTCCTTGGGGAAGAAGCGGGTAAGTGCACCCGAGGAGCACGGCGGGGTATGGGTCCAGTCGCCTACACAAGGATTGCAGAGATAATGTCGGGAAGGTCCCACCTCCAGCAGAGGCAGGCAGCAACCTGCAAAGACCTTCTTTATAAGGAGAACCCGAAATAAGAAGGAGGAGTTGGGATTGGCGCATGAGCCCGTATGAGCGATGAAGGAGGAGTAATGACCTCTGAGGTGATCGGCGAGATCACCCTGGTGTCGGGTAACACCCGCACCAGGCAAAGGGGCTCTGGGCACTCGGTGGCTTCGACAACTGAGACCGTGCCCGGACGCAGAGCCGGAACTGCACGAGGCTAAGTTGACGGAGCGAGGCACCCGGTAAACCGAGCACAACGGCGGTATATGCGAGCCAGCGCTTAAGCTTCCGTGTGCTTGGGAAGGCCGGGATTCTGGATAACGTGCTAGGCCGAGGCCAGAACCGGACTCGGGAAATCCGACCGTCCGGGATCGTAGGGGGGCCTTCTGAAACGTGGCCGAGGGTGGAACTAGGAACCCACCCCGCAACCGAAAGGGCGGGAGTGGTCACTCTTCACCTAAGGGTGCGCGCGCGGAAGATCTATCCCGACAACTGCACGCTGGGCCGACGGTGGTTTAATCAAAGACGTCAAATATCGCGATCTTGAGAATTCTAAATGCTCTGACTTAGTCGATGGGATCATTTACATAAACAGCTCGCATTCACTCAACAGAGAAGTCTTTGGGGGTACCCAGAAGGATTATTTTGAACTCATTAAGGGAGATAGGACGGCACAATACCGTCTTTCCACGATCTTAGTTGAGCAAAGTGTTTTTCGCCTCGCCGAAGACTGGTATCTGAAGAATAAACTTTTATTGGTACCTCACGCACCAGTGACTTCGATGCGGGAATTTGTAGATGAAAAAACAAATGAGCTGGCTCCCAAGCTTCTGAAGGTACTGGTTGGATAAATAATACGTAAAAAAATTGGCTTCAGACAAAGGGGTCACCCATTAGAAGGCAGCTGTCAAGAGGCAAGACTAATCCACTAAGAAATAGTTTCTTTCTCTTTCACCCGCTGGCGTTGTGATCGCTAGTAACGCGCCCCTGTTTTCGCTCTCTTGGTGTCGGACAGATGGTCCGCACCAGTCACCCATCAGGTTCAAGGCATGGGAGCGTTCCTTAATAATCAGAATCGATCTCCCGCCCCTGGCAATTTGCATCGCCCCAGAAAACTGTCGGTACCACGCCGCGTCCAAGGGATTAAGGATTCACAAGTCCTATGGCTCCCCAGCGTAGGG
>JACZXR010000105.1 GCA_022571535.1 Deltaproteobacteria bacterium
GTGACCCTACGGAATATGATCGGCGGTCAAAGAATCCCAACTCTACCGTGACGTTACTCCACAGGGTAAATGTGCTGCATTTCCCGAAGGGCCGCAACCACCTGCCTGGCCACGGGCAGGCCCCAGCGCCACGGACGTAAGCCTGTGGTACGGTCTCTACTTGGGCCAGGCACGGATCTCCTTGCTCTTACGGAGCTTATTTGGATCATAACATTCCCAGTGAACGAAGGCCGAAAGTTCTCTGCGTCGCCTTGGCCTGGGCCAAAGCCGGGCAGGACCGATGGGGACCACCCAGAGGAGGCGAAGCGGCTGAGGTACCCCGAAGAGCATTCTCAATTCCGCCTCCACCTCCTCACGCACCGAAACCCACACGGTTCCCAAACGCTCGCTCGCCGCCATTAACATCATGTGTTCTACCGCATTGGCAACACTCGCCTGAAAGAGCTTTTCGCGATCAGCGGGTTGGCGTGTGGTGAGATAAACCTGCATCGTCCGCGGATCCCCACAGATCAGCACCAGCACACTCACATCCCCCACATAATCTTTCTTCAGTCCCTTATAGTGGACAGGGTCCTCAAGCTTGCGCTGTTTCCACTCGTTGAGATAGATCTCGCGCACTTTCTTCATCTTCTTCTTATCCCGGGTCACGATGAACTCCCACGGTTGGCTGTTCGCACCCGATGGGGCCCAGCGAGCCGCCTCTAAAATCCTCTCCAACTGTTCGTCGGTAACCTTTCCCGTCTTGTAGACCCTCACACTCCGCCTCGAGTGTATGGTTTTTAAGAGCTCCCTGCTGTTCACCCGATATCCTCCCTTACCTTTCCCTCACCCTTTCTATACAGACAAGAGACGGGAGAAGTCGAGCTATAAACCACCAGTCCCATTAATGATGATGGTTACAAGTACTTTAAAGGCTACCGTTAGCCGTCCTCCCACCTGAAGGCACGCCTCAACTATGGACAAATAGAGCTATGGCTTTACCATGGACTTTTTTTCCCACGGTGTGATAATGTCACGCGCTATAGAAAGGGCAGCAAATGATTAACGTCGTAGGTCTGGTAGCCAAGTATGGAGAAGCAAAAGCGATCGAGATGGCCGGCTGGCTGGTGCCTTGGCTCAAGGAAAATGGAAGGCAGATCCTGGTAGAAACGGAGTTCAGCCAGACAGGCGCAAGGGCGTGTGACAAAAAGGAAATGGCCCAAAAGGCTGATCTGATCATTGTTCTGGGAGGAGACGGAACCTTTCTCAGCATAGCGCGTTTGGTGGAACGTCGGGATGTACCCATTATTGGTGTGAACCTGGGTGGGTTAGGGTTTATCACCGAAATTGCCGCAGATGAGCTCAAGTCGATTCTCGCCCAAACCTTGGAGGGGAAGTTCTCCGTGGAAAAGAGAATGACCCTGGAATTTCGTGTCTACAACAAAAAGGATAGCCCGAAGAAGTTTCGGGTACTAAATGACGGTGTCATTACGAAAGGGGCATACTCCAAGATCATTGAACTGGAGACCTATGTGGGTAAGGAGTACCTGTGTACCTACAGGGCCGACGGGTTGATCATCTCCACACCTACAGGTTCAACGGCCTATTCCCTGGCTGCCGGAGGCCCCATCCTATACCCCACCCTGGGGGCGATCGTTCTATCCCCTATTTGTCCCCATACCTTGACGAACCGCCCCATCGTCGTTTCTAGCAAGTCCACAATCCGCGTCACTTTGCGCTCGGCCGGAGGCACGGTGATTCTGAGTCCGGACGGACAAGATGCATTGCGTTTAAACAACGGCGATGTAGTTGAGATTCGCGATTACGGTGTGCCGGTATCCCTGGTGAAGACCCCATCCCGGGGCTACTTCGAGATTTTGAGAAACAAGCTCAAATGGGGAGAAAGGTAGGAAGAGTAAATCGGATTCGAAGATGCTGCGGGTACTTAACATCAAGAACTTTGCCGTGATTGATCAGGCTACGTTTGATCTGGGCCCCGGGCTTAATGTGTTGACCGGGGAGACTGGTGCCGGTAAGACAATCGTCCTGAACGCGCTTGGTCTCATCCTGGGGGGTAGGATCACGTCTGAAATCATCAGACATGGGGAGGAAGAAGCAACTGTCGAGGCGCTCTTCGAATCTCTGCCCAGGGTGCTCCAACACAGGCTCAGAGAGGCGGGTCACGGAAATGAGGATGAGCTGGTGATTAGGAGGATCGTCAGCCGCTCAGGGAAAAACCGTATCTACCTGAACGGGAGCCTCTGCCCTTCAAGCCTCCTGGCCGAGATAGGGTGTCAGCTCATTCGCATCTATGGGCAACATGAACATCATAGCCTCATGAGACCAGAAAGCCACCTGGCAATACTCGACGCGTACGGCGGTCTGGAAGACAGGGCAGAAGAGTTGAAAAAGAGATATCTCGTGTTCCGAACGGCCTGGGACCACCTAGAGAAGGCGAACGAGAAGCTGGAGAGGGCGAAGCGAGAAGAGGATCTGCTTAGAGCCCAGGCAGATGAAATCTCCCGGGCCTCGTTGCAGATTGGAGAGGAGGAAGAGCTGCAGGCAAGAAAGAAGATCCTGACCCACGCGGAGAAGCTCTATCAGGGTTGCAGGGAGGAACAAGAGATCCTTTACGAAGGGGAGGACGCCGTGGTGGGTCGGCTTGGGAGATGCCTTCTTCGTCTGCGGGAGTTGGCCAGCATCGATAACACCCTGAACGAACCGGCAGAGCTTCTCAGCTCATCCCTAGCCCAACTAGAGGAGGCGACTTCAACACTCCGTCACTATACGGATCGCGTGGAATTCGACCCGCAAGCACTTGAGCAATTGGAAGACAGGCTTGCCGAGATCAACCGCCTGAAACGGAAATACAACGGGTCGGTAGAAGATATCCTGAAAATCCGAGCCAGGGTGGAACAGGACCTTGCAGACCTGGACCGGGGAGAAGAAGAAATGGGTGCCCTCAGAAAGGACCTCGAGGAGGCGCGCCGCTCGGCGTGGGAGGGGGCAGAGGCACTCTCAAACGAACGGAGACGCATTGCCAGGAGGATCAAAAAGGATCTGGAACGAGAGGTTGAAAGCCTGGGGATGCCGAGGACACAATTTGAGATTCGGTTTCTCAGCATAGAGGAGAAACAAGATGAGCCTCCCTTCTTGATTAGGGGAAGAAAAATAACAGAGGAGGGGATAGATCAGGTTGAATTCTACTTTTCCCCAAACCCAGGCGAGCCGGTGAAACCGTTGGCCAAGTTCGCCTCGGGGGGAGAGCTCTCACGCGTCATGTTAGCCATCAAGTCGCTTGTCCTGACCAGGGGAGAGATCCCCACACTCCTCTTTGATGAGGTGGATGCAGGTATCGGCGGCAGCGTTGCCGAGATGGTCGGAAACAAGTTAAAGAGGGTAGCAGACTCCCACCAAGTAATCTGTGTCACCCACCTTCCGCAGATCGCCGCCCTGGCCAACTCCCACTACGTGGTGGAAAAAGAGATCGCAAAGGGGAGAACCTTTGCCAAGGTCAAGAGACTGGGGGACAGAGAAAGGGTCAGTGAAGTCGCTCGCATGCTGGGAGGAATTAAGGTTACGGACCAGGCCAAGCGTCATGCAGCGGAGATGATAAAAATCCACCAAACAGGCAGCACAGATTAGAAGGCACAACAGGCGGTTACGCCCCTCTTGAAGCGTAAGGTTTGACTTTCGCTGACCTTTCCAGCATACGTGGCATATAGATACACGTGGGGCCGTAGCTCAGTTGGGAGAGCGCTTGAATGGCATTCAAGAGGTCGCCGGTTCGATCCCGGTCGGCTCCACCAACCTTTTCCAACACTTACGCCTCCCCCGCCATCTTCGCCGGGACGCTCCCCTTCTCCCTAGCCGTGCCCCCGTTACCCCTCTTATGCCCTCTAAAACCTCCCCTTGACTCTCCCCCATATTGGGCACGAGAATACCCCTCACCTATGCTCAAATACCTCTACCGCACCTGTCCAAGGTGTAACGACTACCTGGGCGTAGTTGTCCGTGATCCTCAAAGGCGAAATCCATGAAATGTATAGTTTTTGTAAACAATAGACAGTGTCAGCACGAAGCAACTAGGATGCATGGTGGGCAACGCCGAGGGATTTCTAATAATGTGGTTCATTATGAATGTGAAGTGGGCCACAGATTCCACTATAATTTCACAAAAAACAGACCGGAGCCTTGTGATTGCTCAAACTAAGGAGCTGCGCAAAAATAACTTTGCATAATCGGAACTAACTATCCCAAGCAAATCGTCTCCATTTCAATAGCTGAGGTGCCAGGAAGCCCTGGAATTAGCAGACTGGGAGATGCAGGGTGGTTTGCATATGTGGTATAGTTCTTCCTATAATAGGGTTATATAGGAGGAACTATACCACATGGTGTTTGACCCAGATGTTGTCCGATCGCTTTTACAGAGCCAGAAGATTGCCACTCTCGCAGAATTGAAAGAGGCGCTAGGAACTTCGGCCACCATGACGGTGTTTCGGAAGCTCACAGGCTTAGGTTATCGGACCAGCTACTCGCATCGCGGGAAATACTACACGCTCGAAGATATTCCCCGATTTGATGAACGAGGGCTCTGGTCCTATGGCGCGGTGTGGTTTTCCCGTGACGGAAACCTGCTGGCCACCGCACAGCGGTTTGTCGAAGAAGCTGACGTCGGGTGCACCGGTAGCGAGTTACATGGGCTATTGAGTGTCGAAGTCAAAGAGCCGCTGTTGCAGCTGCACCGTCGAAGACGTGTGGACCGGGAGGATATCGGTGGCATGTACGTATACTTTTCCATGGAGCCCAGTCTCAGGCGGGGACAACGCTTGCGGCGCGAGAGTCGGCAAGCGGTGTTGGAGATGGGTGACTTGACCGAGCAGGCCGAGCTGTCGCCGGAATTGAAGGCTGCGATCATTCTGTTCTTTAGTTTGCTCGACGAGCAGCGGCGGCGGTTATATGCAGGCTTGGAGGCACACAAACTCGGGCATGGCGGAGACAGCAAAATCGGCGAGTTTCTCGGGATTGACGCGCACACTGTGGCACGGGGACGCCGGGAACTTTTCGGGGAGCAGGTGCAACGGCAGCGGGTCCGCAAAAAGGGAGGTGGGCGCAAGCCTGCGGAAAAAAAACACCCCAAGTGATCGAACGTATTGCGGATCTTCTCAAGCACGACAAGGCCGGAGACCCCGTGCGTGGTCTGAAATGGACGCGCAAGACGACCAGGAAAATTGCCCGACAACTACACCAGCTCGACATCTGGATCAGCGCCAAGACGGTGGGCCGCTTGTTGAAAAAGATGGGATTCTCGTTGCGGGTCAATCGCAAGACGCTAGAATCTGGGAACAAGAACCCGCCACCGCGACGAGTGCGCAATCGGCAGTTTAAATACATCGAGCAAAAGCGGGAGGAATTCGCCTTGAGAGCGAACCCGGTCGTCAGCGTAGACACCAAGAAGAAGGAGATGGTCGGAAACTTCAAAAATCATGGGGTGTCGTGGGAGCGGAAACCGTACCTTGTCAAGGATCATGATTTTCGCAGCGATGCCGAGGGAATGGCAGTCCCCTATGGTATTTACGATACACAAGCGAACCTGGGTTTTGTGGTGGTAGGAACCAGTTATGAAACGCCAGCGTTCGCGGTGAATGCGATCGTTCTCTGGTGGAAACGTCGCGGCTGGAGGATGTATCCAAAGACGAAAGAGCTGTTGATCCTGGCCGACTGTGGCGGCGCGAACAGCGCCCGTGCGCGTGCCTGGAAATACCACTTACAGCACCAGCTCTGCAATCCCTATCGACTGACCGTGACGGTCTGCCACTACCCCCCTGGGGCGTCGAAGTGGAACCCGATTGAACATCACCTGTTTTCCCACATCAGTAACAACTGGGCCGGCAAGCCCCTACGGAGCTACGAGACGGTCGTGAAGTACGCACGGACGACGAAAACATCTTGTGGATTACGGGTGAGCGCCCGCTTGGTGCGGAAACACTACCATAGGGGCGAAAAGATATCCCATACAGAGATGAGAAAACTTGTGCTCACACATCACAAGACTTTGCCAGCTTGGAACTACACGTTGGCTACGTCAAAAATGTAAAGTTATTTTTGCGCGGCCACTAAGGATACTACCAGGAAAAGGGCTTTGGGGTAAAAGCACGTAGGGGCTAATTGCTGTAGGATGACACAACTGGAACAAAATAAGCGATACCAAAAACGACATAAACGCCTAGGACTTTGTGCCTGGTGTAGCAGGAAAGCCCAAAAAGGGAGAACCTTTTGTTCAGTGTGCCTAGGGAAGATGAGAGAACGGTGGATGAAGCGGCATCCTATTATTTGCGGGGAATGCGGAAAAATAGTTACACTAAAAGAGCGGCGTGAGCGGGATGGTATCAGATTCCACAGAGCATGTGCAGAGAAGAGGGCTAAAGGGTATCAGGAGCGGCATAGAAAACTCGGCCTTTGCCTCCAGTGTAGTCGTAAACCAAAAGCCGGACTGCTTTACTGTCAGGTCTGCTTGGCGAGGATGAGGGAAAGGCAGATGGTGCAACGGCCTCTTTTCTGCCCAGAATGTAAAAAGCTAATTCAGCCAGAAGAGCGGAACGGGAGGAAATTTCACAAGCTATGCGCTGAGAAGAGACAGTCCAGACGGTATCCTCAAATACACAGGTCGGCAGCTATCGCCTATCAGGAAAGACACAGAAAGATGGGTCTATGCACCAATTGTCCGAGAAAAGTGTTTAAGGGAAGTCTTTGTAGGAAGCACTACAAGATGGCCCAGGAACGGTATTATGAAAGAGCTGCTGGTTGAGTTTAGACGTTTAGAGCAAGAGGCAAGGGGGCAGCGTAAAGTTGGATGAATCGCCCTCGGAGGCCATTGCCGAGGACGAGGCATTGGAGGAAGAGCCATGAAGAGCAGAAATTTTCTCATTAAGATTCTTTTCGAGAACTAACTCAATATCAAGGCAGAAGTTGTGGAAATCTCCCGTCTTGGCATGAGGTGACTCTATGAACCAGTTCAGCACTAATCTCGTTTTGGACAAAGACATGCTTCCCAAGTTGATTGGTTATTATCTCTATCGAAGTGAGGAGCAAGAGTACGGTCGGCCAGTAATCGATGGGGTTTGCATCCAGCGAGGAAAAATCGGCGAGGAGCCACCTGACAATATGACGCTTTCTTTGGAGTGGAAATAGTTGGGGATGGATTTTCTTAGCTGAAAGAAAGACGAAGCTGTTTGCTAAAGCTGAGTTTATGCAGAAGCTCTCGGCGGAGAGAGCGAGGTATTAGGAAATGTTGGAGAAGATGGGGTAGATACGTAGGAATTGACAACTGGGCCGTTGCACGGACCGAGGCGCTGTGCTCGCCATTGTCGACTCTCTTGACCTCTTCCCCTCTGGCTTGGGGCTTTACCGTCACCCCTCAATGCCGTCATTCACTCCACGGAAACTC
>JACZXR010000106.1 GCA_022571535.1 Deltaproteobacteria bacterium
GCTGGATACCAGAATAAGGCGGCCACGGGGGATCCGCGTAGAGGATCCGGTATTTGCCGGGGGGAAGGGGCTGTGAGTTCAAATACCGCGAATCGCGGATTTTGGCTCGATGATACTCAAGCAATGCCTTCGCCCGCCGTTTCTCTTGCTTAACCGTTGTTTTGCCCGTTGCCAGCTTTTCGGCAAGGTCCGGTTGATGCTCTTGTTCGGCGAGCATCTCTTCCACGGCGGTCTTACCGACCTTTACCCGCATGGCGGCTTGTTCTGTGGATTTGCCGGAAACCCCGCCCGATTTCGGGCTAGGTTTTTCATCCTTGCTTGGCCTACCACCTTTCCGTGTTTCCGCTTCTTCCGCCAGTGGCCCCCGGATCTTAAGCGCGATACCGACGCGCTGGTCATAAGTCAAATGGCGGCGAAGGATAGCGGAAATCTCATGTTGACAGGCGTGATTGAGGGGTGGGAGAATCCTAGTCGAACTGGACTTGTTAGACACGAAGATAGCCAACCGACAAAACATCAAGATAAGGTTGAAGCCAAGATAAAATTACTGAAAGACCAGTATGAGTCGTCCTAGGGTTCCGGTCAGAATCGAGGCGGAAGTTCTTTTCCGAGCAGGTCACACATGCTGCGTCTGTCGTACGAAAGGCAAAGAGGTTCAGATTCATCATATAGATGGTAACCCATCAAACAATACCCTGGATAATCTGGCGGTTGTGTGCCTTGATTGTCACAGCCGGGTTACAGGAACAAGGGGTCTAGGGAGATCTTATAGCCGGGTTGAGGTAAGGAAATATAAGCGGTCGTGGGACCAGCAAGTTCAATATTCCCGCCACGTGCATCACCCCAGAATTACATATCGGAAGGAGCTAATCACACAGATTGACCTGATTGTTTGTGAAATTCTTGCCTGCCCACCTAGAGATTCGCGTGTCAAAGTTCTTTTGGATATGCTTTATGAAATATTTTTGTGGCGGGGAAACCGTGAAATCACCCGAAAAATCATAGAGGGGTTAAATCACATGGCGGTTATGAGCGGCATTGGCACTACCCCAATTGCACCTCTTGTAGCTGAAAAGCTATGGGATATGTGCAGCCAGTATGTGGGTCCTGAAACTGTACCTATGGATAAGCAGGATACGTTAGAGGTGCTTAGATGTATCGACGCGTTGAATATCTTGGCTGAGTACAATTGTGAGTTTGGTCGTGGAAAAAGTGCAGTGCAGCCAATCGCTGGCCATGCGGAAAGGTTTTTTGAAGTGGGTCTGTGGTATTCAAAAAAGCGAATTGCGGATACAGTGCTTAATGGATACGAGAAAGCCCTTAAGTCTTGCTATTCTAGTAAGCGGATTGTCTTTGGCTTCGGTCGAACCACGCTTCGCAAGTCGGTCAGGAAACTCCAAAACTTGCTTTCGGCACAAAGACCGGGTTGGTCAAAGGAGCGGATCCGGCTTAAGAAATTATTAGCCATTTAATCCAACAAGGGTCGAATTCCCCGCCGCTTGCGGCGTCAAAGAAATCGGTAATTCGATACCTGATACCCCGCTGCTTGCGGCGGGGTAGTTCATTTTTTTCGGATCGGGGTTAAGCAACGGCCTTGAAGTTAGCGGATCATAACACATTTTCCGAGCCATTAGTCATCGACGTTCTACGAATTCGGCAGATCGAAAGCCGGCACCGTGAATGTGAAGGTAAGTAATCGGCCGCTATCGGATCATAACTGACACTCCTAGGCCTTACCCCGCGACAGTTGAGATGTGGTAAAGTACGTCAATTGAAATTTGCAGATACTTTTGCGTTCTATAATTTAATTTTCAGATTTTGAATGAGAAATAATCGGAGAATATAAGGGCGCCATGTCCAATCCCACAACAGAAATCTCGGCTATCGTTGTTTGCTTCAACGAAGAACATAACATCCGTGATTGTCTAGAGAGTCTTAAGTGGTGCAACGAGATTGTGGTGGTGGATTCTTTCAGTACCGACCGGACGGTGGAGATCTGTCGTGAGTATACAAACCGAGTGATCCAGCGCCCATGGGCCGGTTATCGGGATCAAAAGGCATTCGCTCATTCTCAAGCCACCCGGGAATGGGTCATGCTGGTAGATGCAGATGAGCGGGTGTCTCAGGAGCTGAGGGAGGAGATCCGAGATGTTTTGAGTCGATTTGGCGATCGCTATGCCGCATTCAGAGTGCCGCGGCTCGTATATTATCTGCGGCAGTGGTGGTGGCGTGGGGGATGGTACCCGGACTACGATATTCGGGTTTTTCGGCGCGATCGCGCAACATGGGGTGGGCTGGACCCGCATGAACAGATCCTAATTGACGGAAAGGTTCGGCGCTTAAAAAATCCGTTGCATCATTTTTCTTATCGAGATATCACTGACCACTTAAATCGGATCAATCACTTTACCACTGTCTCCTCGAAAGAGCTCAAAGACCAGGGTAAACGCTGGCGGTGGATGGATAACCTCTTTCGACCGCCCTTTCGTTTTTTCCGCTCCTATGTCCTGCAAAGGGGATTTCTCGAGGGAGTACCGGGATTTTTCATTGCGGCAACGGCGGCGATTTATGTGTTCCTCAAATATGCTAAGCTAAAAGAACTTGAGCTGTTGGAGCAGGAAAATAGAGGGCGTGGGCGGAGATAGCTGTCCTGTTAAGATTCTTCATGTGGACCCAGAGAGCGGATGGGGAGGTGGGGAGACCCAGGTCCTGGGTCTCCTCAAATACCTCTCCCTTCGTGGGCACCAGAACCATCTCCTTTGCCATCCAGAAGGGCTCTTGTCTGGGGAAGTCAGGGGGATAGGGGTTTCGACATTTTCCATCAGGGTGCGGAACGACCTCGATTTGAGGCCGGTCTTTTCCCTCAGGAGGCTTATCCGGAGGGAACAGTATGACATTGTCCATTTCCATACCAAGAGGGCACATGCCTTGTGCCTTTGGTTGGGACGAATCCATCCGGGGGTGAGGCATGTGGTGACGCGGAGAATGGATTACCCGGTGAAGAGAAATTGGTATAATCGCTGGATTTATAACCGACAGGTGGATGGGGTTGTGGCAATCTCAGAAAAAATCGCGGATTTGCTGGCTGAAGGCGGCGTTTGGAAAGAAAAGATTCGTGTCATCCATAGTGGGATAGACCCTACACGCTTTCAGAGGCTGGGAGAGGGAAAACAGGTTTCTGATTGTCCGGTGATAGGGGTGGTGGCCGTGCTGGAAGAAAGAAAGGGGCATCGATTCCTGTTGGAGGCAGCACAGCTTCTCAAGCAACAGGGATATCGGATTCGGTATCAGTTTTCCGGAGAAGGTCGGGAGAGGGAATTTCTAGAGCGGATGGTTCGGCGATTGGGACTTCAAGAGGACGTGACCTTCATGGGCTTTGTCTCTGACGTCCCGGCCTTCTTGTCTGGTATCGATCTCTTTGTCCTCCCCTCACTCTATGAAGGGTTGGGGGTTGCGGTTATTGAGGCCATGGCGGCAGGTAAGCCGGTCGTGGCGAGCTGCGTTGGTGGTCTTCCAGAGTTGGTAGATAATGAGGTGACTGGTTTAACGGTTCCTCCTGGGGATCCTCCGGCATTGGCCAGAGCTATTTCTCATGTTCTTTCCAAGAAAGGGGCCCTGGACTGTATGGGAGTTAAGGCTAGAGAACGGGTTCAACAACACTTTACCATGGAGCAGATGGCGAAGAAGAACGAAGGCTTTTACTATGAGCTCCTGGGCAAGAACAAACAAAAGTAGAAACCCGAAATCCGAAATTTGAAACAATACCAAAATTCAAATTACGAAAATCTTAAACTATTCAATTCGATAGTTTTTGACGTAAGAATTTTGTCATTTGGATTTGTTTCGAATTTCGAAATTAGGATTTCGGATTTTAGGTTGGAAGGTGAAGAAGGTCATCATCAACCAAAGAAGGCTTTTGGCCCTTGTGAGTCGATTTCGCCGCTGTCACCTCCTGGTGATAGGCGATTTGATGCTGGACCGGTTCATCTGGGGTGAGGTGGAGCGGGTCTCGCCCGAGGCGCCGGTCCCTGTCGTTCGAGTGACCTCGGAGAGCTTGCGTCTGGGGGGTGCGGCAAACGTCATTCACAATATTAGAAACCTTGGGGGGCATGTCACTGCTTGCGGGGTCTTGGGACAGGACGAGGCCGGAAAACATCTTCTCCGAAGCCTCAAGGGGATCGGGAGTTCCACTGCAGGGGTATTTTCGGAGGCCCATATCCTTACCACTCAAAAAAGCCGTGTCATTGCTCACCCGCGCCACCACCAGTTGGTCCGGCTGGATCATGAGAACCACGGTGACATCGGCGAGAGGGTTCGGCGAAGGATCCGGCAATTCGTGGAAAGGCAGGTGAGCCGATACGATGGAGTTGTGATTTCCGACTATGGCAAGGGAATCGTACATCCTGAGCTATTGGAACTGATCAGCAAGTTGGCCCTCAAGAAAAAACTGATCTGCGTGGTGGATCCCAAAAAGGAGAATTATGGAAAATACCGCAATATATCTTTGGTAACGCCCAACAAGGAAGAGGCCACCGAGGCGTCGGGGATAGTGATCCACGACCAGGCATCTTTGCAAAAGGCGGGCAGGGCCCTTCTGAAGATGTGGCAGGCACGTGCTGTTCTTATCACCCGGGGACAGGAAGGGATGAGTCTGTTTAGTCAGGATGGCACCCGCGGTTATTTTCCAACTGCAGCCAGGGAGATATTCGATGTGACTGGGGCAGGGGACACGGTAGTGGCTGCCTGTGCCCTGGTTTTGGCGAGTCGGGGGACATACGAAGAGGCCGCAGTGATGGCCAATCTGGCTGCAGGGGTCGTAGTGGGAGAGGTGGGCACAGTGCCGGTGCCGGTGAATCGGCTGAGACAGGCTATCCGGGGCCGGTAGTAGCCAGGGACCCAATATCCAGAGAGGAATGCAATCACAATGAACAGCATGACCGGTTATGGAGAGGCTGAGGCACAGGGAAAGCTGGCAAAAGTAACAGTGCAACTCCGCACGCTGAATCATCGTCATCTGGATATTCAGCTCAGGGTCCCGAGAGTCTATCTTTCGGTCGAAGAGGAAATGCGGAGGAAAGTCCGGCAGAGGATCAGCAGGGGTCGCATTGAGATTTTTGTTACCCGTTTTGTGCTCAGGGGACAGGGTCGAAGGCTAGAGTTAGATGAGGGGTTGCTTGAGCAGTACATTAAGAGCCTGCGGCGTGCGAAGAAAAGACTCGGTCTCAAGGGCGAGATGGATCTCTCTCTGCTCTCTAAGCTTCCAGATCTCTTTCGGTTCAGCGAAGGCGAAGTGATAGAGAAAAGCGAGGGCAGCCTGGTAATGAAGGCGCTGGAGTCGGCCTTGAGAAGGCTGGAGCGCTCGAGGCAACGAGAGGGCCGCTACCTGAGGTTGGATATACAAGACCAGGTGCACAGCCTGCAAAAGGTCTGTGCCGGATTAAAGCGGGAGGCCAGGAATCTTCGGGTGCAGCTTGTATCGTCCCCATCTTCTAGAGAGGGGGGGGAATTTCCGGTGAATCAGAGGGGGTCGTTGGAGCGTGACAACTCTGTCCTCAAGGGCGACATTCACGAAGAGGTGGTAAGGCTGAAAATCCATGTAGGGGGTCTGTCTGGATTGATCCGGGAAGGGAAACCGGTAGGAAAAAAGTTCGACTTTCTACTCCAGGAAGTACAGAGGGAACTGAACACCATTAGTTCTAAGGCTCCGAATCTATCCGTGGTCGGGCTGGTCCTGACAGGCAAAGAGATGGTAGAAAAGATTAGGGAACAGGTGCAGAATGTGGAGTGAAAAGGGCGATTGGATCGGGGCGTTCTGTGATACGGAGTAAAGGTGTTATTTTTATTCTGTCTGCCCCATCGGGAGCAGGCAAGACCACGTTAATCAAGAGACTCATGAAGGTCTTTCCTGATCTCAAACTCTCGATTTCCTACACGACCCGTAAACCCCGATCGGGAGAAATCCCGGGACAAGATTATTTCTTTGTGGCTCAGAAGAAATTTGAGCTGATGCGGGCCAAAGGTGAATTTGTTGAATGGGCCAATGTGCATGGCAACCTTTACGGTACCCCGCAGCGTCCCCTGGAGAAAAGTATCCGAAGCGGTGGGGACATCCTTCTAGATATCGATGTACAGGGGAATAAGAAGGTCAAGGCACGGTATCCCAATTCGGTCTCGATCTTTCTCCTCCCGCCCTCTTGGAAGGAGCTGGAGAGGCGGCTTGCGTTGAGAGGGACTGACGGCCGGGAGACCATCAGGCAGCGACTGCAGGATGCACGGCGTGAGCTAAGAGAGATTAAGAGTTATGATTATTTTATTGTGAACCGGGAGATTCAGCACGCCTTAGAGTTGCTCAAGTCCGTTGTCGTGGCGGAGAGGATGAGGGTTTTCAGGGTTCAGAAATGGACAGCGTCGCTTCTTCATTAGGAGCTCCAATAAGGTTCAAGGGGTTATGAGCAGGGAGATTAGAGTCGGTGATTTAGTTGAAAAGGTTCAGGCCTATCATCCCACGGCCGACGTGGAGATGATCCGTCGGGCCTATGATTTCTCCGCAGCGGTGCACAAGGGGCAGAAACGCTTGTCGGGTGAGCCTTACCTCATTCACCCGATTGCTGTGGCAGGGATTATTGCTGACCTCAAGCTCGATGTCCCGAGCATCGTCAGTGGATTGCTACACGATACGTTGGAGGATACCCTGACTACCTTTGAGCAAATCAAGGGTAACTTCGGTGCACAGGTGGCTGCCCTGGTGGACGGGGTGACAAAACTCAGTCGGGTTAATTTCACAAGCCATGAGCAAAAACAGGCAGAGAATTTTCGCAAGATGATATTAGCCATGGCAAAGGATGTCCGGGTTATCCTGATCAAGCTGGCCGACCGCACACATAACATGAGAACACTGAATCACCTTCCCGTAGAAAAACAAATCGCCACGGCCGAAGAGACCCTGGAGATATACGCCCCACTCGCCCACCGCCTGGGCATTGGCTGGATCAAGTCCGAGCTTGAGGATCTTACCCTGAAGCATCTTCGCCCCGAGATCTATTATCAGCTGAAACGGAACGTGGCCCAAAAGAAGGGTACCCGGGAAAAATATTCCAACGAGGTGATCTCGGTCATCAGCAAAAAGCTGGCTGAAGAGGGAATTGACGCCGAGGTGACCGGAAGGCCGAAGCATTTCTACAGCATCTACAGGAAGATGGAAAGTCAGGATCTCCCCTTCGATCAGATTCTCGATTT
>JACZXR010000107.1 GCA_022571535.1 Deltaproteobacteria bacterium
GTAAGCGCAGGGATAAACCCCGTTCCAAATTCGTTACGAGTAAACCATGCATTGTCTTTCCAGAACAGCTGGAACGAGATGAATGTTCCGACCGCCCTGTAAGGGCAGCGCCCCAAAGCCACGGACGTAAGTCCGTGGTACGGGGTTTACTTCAGATCGGGGTTAGAGCAATTGCGACCCCTCCAAGAATGTTAAAATAGCGTTAAAATCAAGAAACGTGGTCCATACCCTAGCCCCCGAAGTAGTGGATCTAAAATATACCCGTCTGGGGAATTGAAAGGACAAGAGAGAAAAGGTTAGGGATGATTGCAGTACGTGCAGGCGAATAGACGGCTGTGAGAGATGAGCCGAGGATGGTAACCAGATAAATATGCAAGACCCTGATGAGGCCCGTTACCGTTAGACCTGCTAGCACTAAGCTCAGGGCTCCAATGGCAGCCTGGACGACCATGATGAATCTGCGCCGGTCTACGCGGTCGGCGATGATGCCTCCCATCAACGAAAAAGCCAAGGTGGGGATCCCTCGGGCCAACCCCATGAGTCCGAGATGAAGCGGTGAATCCGTCAATTCATAGACCAACCAGAGGTTAGCGGTCATTTGAACCCGGGCGCCTAGCGAGGCTGCCATGAGCCCCGCAAAAAACAGGCGGAAATCCCGATGTCCAAGCGCGCCGACAGCCTGGGCTAGTCTTTCATTGAGGTTAATGAGCATGAAAGGAGCCTTCGAGTACACCAATAGAACAACTCTGTGGCCATAGTAAACCCTCCCGTCCATGTCCCACTGCATGGATATTCGAAGCGGCATACCTTTTCGTGTATGCCCAAATGGGCATATTGACCGATAGTAAGAAAGCGTTAATTTGCTGGGACTTTACATAGCCAAGCAATCAAGTTGGTAAGAAAGAGAGGAGAAAGGATATGCCTAAGGAAGTAGAACATTTAATGACAGAGGCGAGGGACGGCAGGATCGGTCGCCGGGAGTTTATCAGCCAAGCGGCCATGTTGCTGGGAAGCGTGGTCTTAGCGGATGTGCTCTTTGATTCGGCAATCGGGCGGAAGGCGGAGGCGGTAGTAGTGCCCCCGGATGAGCCGGATCTGGAATCCGGTTGGGTTGATACTCCTGCTAAAGAGTATACCGCCTTTTTTTACCGCTCCAAGCCCAAAGGAAGCGGGCCGTTCCCGGGAGTGCTCGTGATTTCGGCGAACCGAGGAGTGGAGGAGCACATACAAGACGTAACCCGCCGCTTTGCCAAAGAGGGCTATGTTGCCGCGGCTCCAGATACCATCTCGCGCTTTGGCGGAATCCGGCAGCTCGGCAAAGATGCAGCCATGGGCATGGTATCGGGGTTGAGGAAAGATATAGTCTTGGATGTGGTGAGGACTACTTTTGACCATCTTCGAAAGTCCAAGGAGGTGAAGGCAGATCGCATCGGAATCGTCGGATTTTGCTGGGGTGGAGGCATTTCGCTTCTGAGTGCCACAAAGATTCCAGAGTTGGCTGCGTGCGTGCTTTTCTATGGTAGAAGTCCTAATCCCCTCTCCCAGGTCAAGGACATCAAAGCCCCAGTGCTGGGCCTATACGGTGGCTTAGACAGGGGGATTACCTCAAAGGTTCCAAAGCTAAAGGCGGCCATGGATGAATACAAGAAAAGCTTTGAGTATCATGTGTATGAGGGTGCCAAACATGCGTTTTTCTCCGAGACTAGGTCGGATCGTTACCATCCCGAAGCCGCCAAAGATGCCTGGATGAAAACCCTCGCCTTCTTTGCGAAGCATCTTAAAAAGGGAACAGTTTAGGCGATCCAAGGAGGAGGAAGAGAGCGGATAGAGTCAACCCTGGTATTTGTCCTCACCCTTGGTCTTGGGTTTACGGAAGGATCGGTGACAATTTTTACAGGCCGCTAAGACCCCTGCAATACGGCCTCCTGTTTTTTCTGTGTCGCTGGTCTTAGCGGCTTGCTCCAGCTCGGCTATTGCAGCCGCAAGCTTTTTGGCCTTCTGGGTGAACTGGCTCCTGTTCTTCCAGATCTCGTCCTTGGCGCGCGACTTATTCGAGAGGGCTTTCTTAGAGAAAGCGGGCATAATCTCTTGAGCCAGGTTGGCAAGCTCACGGGATTTCACAATGATGATCTCAAATGCACCAGCCATTAGCATTGGCCGGATGGGTCGGAAAGTGTCCCGGATGCTCCGCATAAGCTCAGAGCGCTCCTCGATGACGGCCTTTGTCTCAGATTTATCTCCCTCACTTTGTGCGGCAACTTTTAAGCTGAAGGAAGCGACGATAAGCAAAATAAAGACCACTGGGAGGATAGAGAGCGTTATCTTCATGGTGGATTTTCCCCTCAAATTTTCTCTGATGCGGCCTCTAGTATCACAGTGACGGGGAGAGATGCAAATCGGGTGACCCGTCTCATTCGAGCCATAAGCCCACCTTGAAGAATGGCATTGGAGAGGCAAGCTCAAAGGCCTGTCTCTGATGAGCGGGAAAACATCCGGCCACATCGATCCGCCGTTTTCACTTCCAATGGCCCGTAGGATGCAATTAAACAGCTCTTTAATTGCATGCTAGCGCTCTGAACCTGAGTAAACTCAAGCCTGGAGCGAGTCCGAGCCTAAGTAGAATTGACATATTTTCGCCTGCGACATTATGTTGATTCTTTCAGCCAAGCAAACACCTTTTCCGTAAGGACCTGGGGAGGAGGTCAAAAAACGTTTCACATTAGAGACGGTTATATCGACTGACACGGTTTGACCAATAGAGCACAGGTTCCTGTGATGTCAGCTTTATCACCGTGATTTCATCTTGGACACCAACGCACGACAGACCAATGGTAGCAGCAGCCCGAACAGCAGCAATGCGAATGCATGTAGGATGTCAATGGCTCGTTTCATGAAGGTATAACCTATACCTTTGCCTCCTTTTTGATCTCAGTAAAACAATAGTCGTGCCAGTTGAGTATTGGCGAACGGTCTTCTGCTAGGAATGACTTAAGCTATGAATTTCTCTATGGGATTTGTTTCTAAAGGAAGGTAGGGGAAATACAGCCGTCCGAAAATTTACCTTGCATTTTCGGGCAGAAATGTCTGAAAGGGCAGACCTATCTTGTTCAAGCTATGAGGGGAAATTCGCTATCAGTAAATCAAATTCCTTCATAATCAACGGGATAAGACCAAAACTTTGTAAGGTCCACATGGGTGTTCAAGCCAGCACAACGTTTGCTTGACATAAACCTTAGTCCCTTTCCTAGATCTGAGCTGGCCGAGGTAGCCTCGTCCGGCATCTCTTTGAAGTTATCTGGCCAGCCAGACCCACCAGAAGAATTATCGGTGGTGGTCCACATCGGGCCGCAGTTTTTGCTTCTGGCGGCACAAGACGGAATTAATGCGTCGTTTAATTTCATCTCACGATGAAATACCCGAGAAATCCGCATAATTTCACCCGGATAGATGTCATTCTTTATGTAGGAAAATCTCTCCAAAAAAGTTAGTGAATGTGGTATAGGATCGGGTCGACAGAGGAGGCCATTATGGGGCTCAGGACCATAGGGCCCGCCGAGTACTCTCATACATAAATTCTCGCCTAGGGGGCACGACCTAGATAAGCGGGAACACTGCCCAAGAAGTCCAGTTGCCAACCTTTTTGATGTTCGACGAATCTATAATAATCATCTCTATCTTTTCCAACAAAGAACGCGTTGTCTATTGGCAGGTAAGATGATAGGAGCAAGGAAATTACCTAGGAGGAGTCCATGGCTGTCGATCTAAAGGTTTCCGTAAGAAGCGAGATCAATCAACTGAAGAAGAACATCACTCAAAAGACCTCAGAGTTGACTTCCCTAAAGAATGAACTGAGGAGACATGAACGGGTCTACAAACTTCTTGGAGGTGGTAGGGCAAGGACACGCAGAACAAGAGCTAGAGGCAAAAGGGCTGTCACCGTCGATTGGAATTCTGTGCTGGGGGGGCTTCCCGCTACTTTTACCCTTGATCACATAGCTAGAAAAAGGGCGCTAAAATCGAAGCCGAGAGTATATCTACGACAGGCTGTATTTAGGTGGGCAAAGCAAGGCAAAATTAAAAGGATTGGACAGAGAAGGTTTCGGAAGGTTTAGGCAACGCAGGACGCATTTAAAGCGTCGATTAATTGCATCGTGAGATGATTGACAACCCGTGGTTCGATCACAACACGCGGCAAAACAGCCGAGCTTGTGGCGAGCGTACCTCTGCCGGAGCCCCCTGTAGAGATCATCGTACGCTGACCTAAGGTGGGTGTTGGCGATAACAGCTTTCATACCCTCTGCTTTTCTGCATCTAATTCCCAGAATACCCCGCATATCTGCCTAAGCCTCCTAATTTGATCAAGAGGGGTATCCACTTTACTAAACTACCCGCTACCCATGGTGGGTAGGAGGAACCACGAGTTGCGAAAAGGGCACAGGCTCGACAGACACCGCCTGCTGAAGGAGCCTGTAGAACAGCTTACCCCTGTGCCGCGACGTCCGGCGATTAAAACGGTGGGTAATCTTCCACGCCGCCGACACACTACCCATTGGGCCTGGTTGACTCAAGTGGATACTCCACTTGATCAAAGGCAAATTTTTAAAAAAATTACCCTCCCAAGGAACCTTTTCCCGGTTCACTTGTCTAACAGGGTAAACGTCAAAGAATGGGGGGATTAGCTATGGAGAAATCAATTCTCTTTATATTCTCGATACTTGTTGCACTATCCGTTGCTTCCTGCGTAGAGAACCGATCCAGCACAGACTCTCGTGTCACGGAAATTAAAGATTCACGAGACCAGGCAACCTCGCCTCAGCTGTCATCAGAGATAGCGAAACCGTTGGTGGCGCAAGATCAAAATATGGCCCCCAGTGGGGACTATTCCCAAAAGAGTCTATTTGCCTCGGGGTTGCACAGAAGATTGGCTAAAGAAGAGACAGGTAGGGTAGGAAACGTCTGGAACACCGAAGCCTATGACCCGATTCGGGAAAACATATTCCACGACGTCCTTCACAAGCCCCTTTCCACCTTCTCTATTGATGTCGATACGGCCTCTTATGCCAATGTGCGCCGGTTTATCAACCAAGGCATGTTACCCCCAAAAGATGCGGTGCGGATCGAGGAGCTTATCAATTATTTCAGCTACGAATACCCGGAGCCCAATGGAACCCCGTTCTCTGTCACTTATGAAGTTGCCACCTGCCCCTGGAACACGAAGCACCTTTTGCTTCACGTTGGGTTGAAAGGCAAATCGATACCCACTGAATCCCTGCCTCCGAGCAATCTTGTCTTTCTCATTGATGTCTCCGGATCCATGAACAGCCGCAATAAATTACCATTACTAAAGAAGGCCTTTAGCCTACTCACCGAACAGCTTCGGGCTCAGGACAGGGTCGCTATCGTCGTTTACGCGGGTGCGGCCGGTCTGGTGCTCCCTTCAACTCCAGGAGGTCAAAAGGCCAAGGTTTTGGAGGCGCTTGAAAGACTGCAGGCTGGCGGCTCCACGGCAGGCGGCGCAGGGATCGAACTGGCGTACAGAGTGGCCAAGGCAAATTTTCTCGAAAGCGGCAATAACCGGGTCATTCTGGCCACCGATGGAGATTTTAATGTTGGCGTCTCCAGCGATGCCGCTATGGTGCGTCTGATTGAAGAAAAGAGAAAAGAAGGGATATTTCTAACAGTTTTAGGATTTGGCTCTGGAAATTACAAAGATTCGAAAATGGAGAAGCTTGCAGATAAGGGGAATGGGAACTACGCGTACATCGACAACATCCTGGAGGCCAAGAAGGTCCTGGTCAATGAAATAGGCGCCACATTGCTCACCATTGCCAAGGATGTGAAAATCCAGATCGAGTTCAACCCGGCAAAGGTCAAATCCTATCGACTCATTGGATACGAGAACCGCCTCTTGAGGGATGAGGACTTCAACGATGATAGGAAAGATGCTGGCGAGATTGGCGCGGGCCATACGGTCACGGCGCTCTATGAAATTGTGCCGACTGATTCCGAGGAGGAGACAACAGGCGTTGATCCCTTAAAATACCAGACGAGAAATACCGTAAGCGGTAAGTTTGAAAATGAGATGCTAACTATTAAACTCCGCTATAAGGAGCCCAGAGAGACCGAAAGTAAATTGATGGTTTACACCGTGGCCGACAAGAGCCTTGCTATAGAGCAGGCTTCTGCTAATTTGAGGTTTTCCGCTGCCGTGGCCGAGTTTGGCATGCTCCTGCGCGACGACAGCCACCGTGGGCAGGCTACTTTTGATCATGCCCTCGATCTGGCAAAAGGATCCAGGGGTAAGGACGAAAATGGCTATCGGGCAGAGTTAGTACGACTGATCGAAACCAGTAAACTGCTAAAAGGTTCGAGTTGAGTTTAGATGGAGACTGTTGCTCCTAAACCATTCGATCAGATCATGTGCCAGAGGAGAGCCCGCTTTTCTCGGCAGACTCCCGCCATTATATACTTCAATTCAATAAGGTGTTGCATCGGCCATATTGCCCTGCGTTACTCACTTGGGTCAGCGGTCCAACACCGAGCAAACCCAGGCCCAGAACGGGTCCGAGCTCTAAGAGAAATGACCAAATCGTGAATCTGGCTAGGACTCAATTAAAGCGTCGATTAATTGCGTCTGGGAAGTCTTGGAAGGCGGGTAACCCCCAGCGCACCCAGGCCCATCTACGGCCTCCTCCACATAGCAGCGTCAATTTTTTTGCCTTTTACAACGGCACAAAAATATGGGCCGAAAGTGACAGAGCATATGGCTCCAGAATTTTCAGCTTGTGTGTAGATTGCGTGTATTCTATCTTGCTCTCCTTCTTGATAGCGAGCCGTTCTCTTAGGGAATGGTTAGAGAATAAAACATTAGATAAACTACTATTATTTTCTTGACATCCATTTCAGTTCATACTATGTGGCTAGCCTGTCAAACAAGTGCATTAGCAATGCATTGCGTTTTCCGTGTCGCTCATAATTGAAAGAGAGTCTCAATTAAACCAAAGGAGGTGCTTTATGCTTAAGGGAATTATTTTAGTGGACTACACGGATCAAGGGCGACGCGCAATCAAAGACTCGCCTAATCGAGCCGAGGCGGCCAATGCCGAGGCGGCGAAACTGGGCCTCCAAGTCAAAGACATCTATTTACTCCAGGCGGACAGCATGATGCTGCAATGGTCGTCGAGGCGGAA